>NZ_JBRRDY010000034.1:0-55898 GCF_056759935.1 Stenotrophomonas sp. STEN035 | reverse complement strand
GCTCCCACAGAGTTGATGGATGGCTTGGAAGGCCTCTGCCGAGCATGGCTCGGCACTACCGCTGCTGCCCCCTCCCTTTTGCGCAGCAAAGGGGAGGGCTGGGGAGGGGTCGGCCTTTGCGGCCTTTCGAGCGTTGCCGGCTTCGCGGCTTACGCCGCTCCCACAAAGCAGGCGGATGGCTTGGAAAGCCCCTGCCGAGCATGGCTCGGCACTACCCTCAGTAGTCTTCTTCGGCGGCGGCTTCGCGGCCTTGCTGGCGGATCAGCGCTTCTTCGCGGGCGTCGTTGATGGCGTGACGCACGCTGTCCAGGTCCACCGCGTGCTCGTCCGGGGTGAACTCGCCGGTCAACACGGTATCAGGCAGTAGATCGCCGGCCTGGAACAACTCCCACATTTCTTCGCCGTACCAGGTTTCCAGCAGCTCCGGAGCCCAGCGGCCGAGGTTGGCGGTGAGGTTGTTGACGTCACGCAGCAGCATGGTGCGCGCGGCGTTGTTGCCACCGGCGCTGACTACCTGCGGGAAATCGATCACCACCGGGCCATCCGGGCCGACCAGCACGTTGTAAGGCGACAGATCGCCGTGGATCAGGCCACAGCACAGCATCAGCTTGACCTGCTGCACCAACACCGCGTGGAACTCACGCGCCTGCTCGGCACTGAGTTCCACCTCGCCGAGGCGCGCGGCGCTGAAGCCCTCAGCGTCGGTCACCAGTTCCATCACCAGCACGCCGTGAAAATAGCCGAACGGTTCCGGCACGCGCACACCTGCGTCGCGCAGCTGGTACAGCGCGTCCACCTCGGTGTTCTTCCAGGCCGCTTCGGCCTGCTTGCGGCCGTAGTTGCTGGCCTTGCCGATGGCGCGGGCCTCACGGCTGCCGCGCACCTTGCGGCCTTCCTGGTACTGCACGCGCTGCTGGAAGCTGCGCTGCGCCATGTCCTTGTAGACCTTGGCACAGCGGATCTCGTCGCCGCTGCGGACCACATAGACCGCTGCTTCCTTGCCGCTCTTGAGCGGGCGCAGGACCTCGTCGATGACGCCGTCGTCTATCAGTACCTGCAATTGTTGGGGTGTTTTCACAGTGTCTCGGTGGCTGCGGGTGGCGGCTCGATCTGCATCGAACGTGGGCCGTCCGGGTGGGATCAGGCCGGCATATTGTTGCCGATGGTACGGAAACGGGCCAGCGATGGCAGCACCGGGGGTTCAGACTGGACAGTTCCCATGGCACAAACACGGACGGCCAGGCCTTGGGCCTGGCCGTTGGTCGGTGATCGCAGGTCGCAGCAGGCTGCGCCCACCCTCTCCCCAACCCCTCTCCCGGGGGGAGAGGGGCTCAGGCGCACTCAGCGGCTCAGGACGCCGGGGTTCATCAGGCCCTTGGGATCGAGTTGGGCCTTGACCGCGTCCAGCACCGCCAGCGCCGCCGGGTCGCGGCCGGCACGGTAGTCGTAGAACTTGCCCAGCTGCAGGTTGGCCGCGCCATGTGCGCGCATGGTGTCGGCAATCTGCCGCTTGAGCGCGTCGGCGGCGGCCCGTGCTTCCATGTGTTCACCCGGGCAACCGATGCGTTCGCGATGATCGGCATCGACGGTGCGAACGTGGAAAGCGTTGTGGCTGTCCGGCCAGTAGATGCAGGGCTCGATCACCACGGTCTGCGCGCCCACGCTGGACAGCAGGGTGCCGATGAAGATGCCGTGCTTGTCCATGGTTTCCTGCTCGCGCGCGAACAGCGCCTGCAATGCGTTGAACATGCTGGTGGCCTTGGAATGCGGCACCAGCGCATGCACCGGTGCCCAACGCTCGCCCTGCGGACCCAGCATCGAGTTCCAGGCAGCAAACGGATTGGCGGCCATCATCTTGGGGATGGACGGTTCGACACTCTCGCCGAATTCAGCCACCAGCTTGCGCGCACGCGCGACCCGATCAGCCACCTCGGCAGCGCTGTCGCCTTCCAGGGTGATGTGCAGCGAGAACTGCTCCTGGTCGACGATGTCGCGCCCCTTCACCGCCAGCTTCAGACCAGAGATCAGGCCGCCCTTCCTGATCACATTGGTCAGCGCCTTGACGTCGCTGGACAGGCCGGCGCGGCGCATGCGCACGCGGGTCAGGGCCGGATCGAAGGCAGCGGTTTCGCTGGCCAGTCCGTGGCGTGAGAGCACACCGAGTGCACCGAACAGGCCTTCGGCGGTCGGGAACTGCCAGGACAGGTAGTCGATATGCGCATGCTTGGGGATCAGCTTGAGCACGATGCGGGTCTTGATACCGAGCAGGCCGCAGTCACCCAAGAACAGGCCGGTCAGGTCCGGGCCGTACCAGCGGAAGAACGGCGTGGTGTTGGCAGCCGCGGCCGAGCCGGTGGTGAGGATGTCACCGTTGGCGGTGACTACCTGCAGACCCAGCACCACGTCGGCCGAACAGCCATAGCGGGCGGTGCCGTGGAAGATCGCGCCCTGCGACATGCCACCACCCACCGTGGCATGCGAGCCGGACATTGGCCCGAAGTACGGGGTGCGTACGCCCTTGGCATCCAGCGCGTCCTTAAGGGCGCGCCAGGTGACGCCGGCTTCGACCACGACGTAGGCGTCTTCAAGGTTGATCTCGACGATCCTGTCCAGCGAGCTGGTGTCCACCAGGACGCTGGAGCTCTGCGCGGCGGTATAGCCGCCGGTATAGCTCATGCCGCCGCCGCGTGCGATCACCGCAACACCGGCGTCGGTGAGTTGCTTGACCGCAGCGGCCAGCTGTTGCACATCGTCCGGGCGTAGCACTGCCAGCAGCGGCTTGCCCTGCGAATAGACGTCGGTGGCGAAGTACTCAAGCTCGCTGGCATCGGTGACGATGCTGCCGCCCCAGCTGGACTGCAGCGTGGCGATGACGGCGGTTGCGTTGTCGTTGCTCATGGGGGTCCTTCAGCTCAGGCAGACAGGGCGGCGGCGCGCCCCTGGTAGTCGGATTCGGTATCAGTGATCACGCGCAGCGGCACCGGCAAGGCGCGCAGGCGCGCTGCAAGGTCCGGTGCGGTGGCATCGCGCAGCAGGCCGTGCAGGCGATTGCCAAGGCGCAGCAGCTCAACAACGTTGGCATGCACCAACGCAGGCGCAGGAGCATCCACACGGCGACGTGCAGCAGCACTGGGTGGCAGCCACGGCCACAGCAGATGGCGCTCGCGCTCCCATTGCCAGGCATCGCAGAGATAGCCGCCTGCGCGGTCGATGACGGTAGTCGGCAGGTTCTGCAGCAGCAGCGCCTGTTCTTCAACGTTGAGCAGCCATGGCGAATGCAGCACGACCTCGCTGACACGCGCACCCAGCGCATCCACCAGCCCAGGAACGTAACCGGCAGCCGCGCCATGCGCTTCGATCAGCAACGGCAGCTCGGCGCTGTCGCGCACTGCGTCCAACAAGGCAGCGACCACGCTGGCGGCATCCAGCCCGGCGTCGCTTTCGCAGGAAGCGCCGTGGCCAGGAAGATCCGGCAGCAGGCAAGCGCTGCCATCGGCATCAAGCTGTTGCGGCACCAACGGCCGGGTGCCGGGCGCATGCAGGCATAACCGCAGTTGGCCCTGCCCTGCCCGCTCCCAGACCGCCATGTCGCCGCCAACGGTGGCGATGATGCGTCGCTGCCAGCGATTGTTCGCCGCTGCACCAGCACTGCAAGCAACGAAGGCCGGCTCGGCAGCTAGCGTCTGTGCCAGCCACGCATCCATGCTGTCGAGCATCGCCAGAATGCCCGCGGGCTCTTCGACCACGGTTACGTTGGCGGGCAGACCGTGCAGACGCGGCATATGCGCCAGCAGTGGATCGCCGTGGCGGTAGACCAGCCACGAAGGCATCTGCAGCTGCTGCAGCCAGAAGTGATCGTTGTGGCGGAACGCCGCAGCGTAGCCTGCGCGATAGGTGTCGCCTACATCCAGCACATCCATCACCGTTTCGCGGGTGCTCTCAGTGGTCTGCGGTGGAATCGCCATCGCCGCGTCGGCGCGGCCGTCGTACCACGGGAAGTAATACTTCTGCTCGCGCATGCGCGACCACAGCCAACGCAGGTGCGAGCCATCCCATTGCGGCACGAACGGCGGCAGGTAGGCCTCGCCATACAGTTCGCTTTCCTGCGGGGTGAAGGCCGCGTAGCCATCCACCACCAGTGCGGCGACACGCTCGGGATTGGCCCAGGCCAGCCAAGTCGCGATCAGCCCGCCGGTATGCATGCCGAACACCGCGAAGCGCTGCAAGCCGATGGCGTCAACGAACGCCAGGGTGGCCGCGCCGAACTCGGCAATCGTCATCGGGTTGCCAGGCAAGGCATCGGAGTAACCGAAGCCGGGCGTGTCCGGCGCAATCACCGTATAGCGGTCGGCGTAGCGCTGCTGCATCGCCGCCCACATCCGCGAGTTCTGCGGTGATTGATGGATCAGCAGCAGCACCGGGCCGCTGCCGGCAATGCGGTAGTGCACCTGCCGTCCGTTGACGGAAGCGAAGCGACGTTGGATCGGGGTCATGCGTGTTCCTTAGAGCCGTACCAGCGCCTTGCCCAGGTTCTCGCTATTGAGCAGGCCGATGAAACCGGCCGGCGCAGCGGCCAGCCCGTCGTGGATATGTTCGCGGTAGCGCAGGGTGCCGGCAGCGATCATCTGCGCCAGTTCGCTGCGGCATTGCGCGAAATCGGCTAGATGGTCATGGACCACCAGACCTTCGAGCCGGGCGCGTGCGCCGATCACCGGCCCGAGATTGGGTCCGGCCGGGCGCTCGGTGCGGTTGTACTGATCGCTGAGCCCACACAACACCACCCGCGCATGCAGACGCAGCAGCGACAGCGCGGCTTCCAGCACGGCGCCACCGACATTGTCGAAATAGCCGTCGATACCGTCCGGGCAGACTGCGCGCAAGGCCTTGGCGAAATCCGCATCGCGGTAGCTGACACAGGCATCGAAGCCAAAATCATCGGTGACGATGGCGCATTTCTGCGCGCTGCCGGCGATACCCACCACGCGGCAACCCGCGGCCTTGCAGAGCTGGCCAACGACGCTGCCAACCGCACCTGCGGCAGTTGAAACCAGAATGGTTTGTCCGGCCTTCGGCTGCAGAATCCTGCGCACACCCGCCCACGCGGTGAGCCCGGGAATGCCCAGCACGCCAACGGCAGTACTGAGCGGTGCCAACCCCGCATCGATCAGCGAGG
Organism: Stenotrophomonas sp. STEN035; assembly: GCF_056759935.1. Classification (NCBI taxonomy): domain Bacteria; kingdom Pseudomonadati; phylum Pseudomonadota; class Gammaproteobacteria; order Lysobacterales; family Lysobacteraceae; genus Stenotrophomonas; species Stenotrophomonas sp. STEN035. The sequence continues at coordinate 50,725 of NZ_JBRRDY010000034.1, read as the reverse complement.
TGGTGCCCGCATCCAGCACGGCCTGCTCGGCCCAGCCGGTCATGCCGGTCACGACATTGCCGGCCGCGAAACGACCACTGCGATCTTCGATCACCGTGCCGATGCCATAGCCCGGCACGATGCTGCCCAGCGGCGGGCACGGCAATGCATAGCGGCCACCGAGTTGCGCACGCAGGAACGGGTCCAACGACAACCATTGCACCTGCACCAAAAGCTGGCCGTCACCGACAACCGGCAACGGCAGCTGCTGCGTTTCAAAATCCAGCAGCTGCGGCAAGCCTTGCGGGATCTGCCGCAGGCAGACGGCCTGCATTGTGCTGTGCAGGCCGTCCATCATCAGAACGCGTTGATGCCGGTCAGCTCGCGGCCGATCACCAGCTGGTGCACGGTCTCGGTGCCTTCGTACGTGATCACCGACTCCAGGTTCAGCGCATGGCGGATCGCACCGTGCTCGGTGGTGATGCCTGCGCCGCCGAGCAGGTCACGGCATTCGCGGGCGATGTCGATGGCCAGGCGGCAGTTGTTCCACTTCGCAAGGGAGACCTGCTGCGGCTGCATCTGCCCAGCGTCCTTCAGACGACCGAGCTGCAGCACCAGCAACTGACCGGCGGTGATGCGGCGGGCCATGTCGGCCATCTTGATCTGCGCGCTCTGGGTGGCGGCGACCGGGCGGCCGAACAGGATGCGTTCCTTGGTATAGGCCAGCACTTCATCCAGGCAGGCAATCGCAGCGCCCAGCGGGCCCCAGGTGATGCCGTAGCGGGCCTGGGTGAGGCAGCCGAGCGGCCCCTTCAGGCCCTTCACGTTGGGCAGGCGGTTGGCGTCTGGCACGCGCACGTTGTCGAAAAACAGCGCGCCGGTGACCGAGGCGCGCAGGCTCATCTTGTGCTTGATTTCCTGGGCGGTGAAGCCCGGCGTGCCCTTTTCGATGACGAAGCCCTGCACGCCCTCGTCGGTATTGGCCCAGACGATGGCGATATCGGCTACCGAGCCATTGGTGATCCACATCTTGGAACCGTTGATCACCCAATCCCCGCCGTCCTTCACTGCACGGGTCTTCATGCTGGCCGGGTCGGAACCGCCATGGGCCTCGGTCAGACCGAAGCAGCCGATCACCTTGCCGCGCGACATGTCCGGCAGCCAGCGCATGCGCTGCTCTTCCGAACCGTAGGCGTAGATGGGGTACATGCACAGCGAGCTCTGCACCGAGACGAAGCTGCGGATGCCGGAATCACCGCGCTCCAGTTCCTGGCAGATCAGGCCGTAGCTGACGCTGTTCAAGCCGGCGCCGCCGTACTGTTCCGGCAGCGAGCTGCCCAGCAAGCCCATGTCGGCGATCTCGCCGATCAGCTCGGTCGGGAAGCGACCCTGGTCGAAGCAGTCGCCGATGATCGGCAGCACGCGCTCATCGGTGAAACGGGCAACGGAATCCTGTACAGCGCGCTCTTCCTCGCTCAGCAGCGAACGCACGTCGAACAAATCGTAGGGGTTCAGTGTCTTCAGGCTCATTACTGTCTCTGGAAGGCGCGTCCGCGCCCGGAAGGTAGGGGATAAGGTAGTTCAATCAGGCCGAAAGAATTGCTGCAGCTGCACGCTCGCCTGACGTAACGGCCGCTTCCATGCCCGGAACCTGCAGTTCGGTCTGCTCGCCAGCGAAGTGGATGCGCCCGAACGGGGTGTTGGCCCAGCGCAGGGTTTCAGCGAAATAGCCGGGGGCAATCTCGGAGAAGGCGCCATCGGACAAGGGATCATTGCCCCAGCTGCGGGTCTCCAGCGGCAGCAGCGCGCCCTTGGACGCCGGCCGCAACCGCTGCATGGCATTGATGGCCCAGGCGAAGCGGGCCTCGCGGCCCAGCGTGTCGGCGTGTTGGGCCATGGCGCCGTTGAGCCAGACGATCAGGCGGTTGATCTGGCCATCGGCACCGGGCACGGCGAACACGCGCTGCAGCGGGCCGTCGCCCCATAGCGACAGCGGCAGGCCGTCGTCTTCCCAGAATTTGCGGGTGGGTTGCAGGTGGATGGTGGTGACGGCATTGGAGCGGCGTGCCGACCAGACCTCCTGCTGTGCGACCGGCGGCGCCGGATCAATCGCGATGCGACTGAGCGGGCCGCTGGGCAGGGCCAGCACCAGATGCGCGGCGCGGAAACGGCGGCCATCGGCGCAGCGGACCTCCAGCATGCCGCGCGCGGATTCGACCCGGGTGACCTGAGCGTCGAGTAGCGGCGGCTGCGACAGGGATGCAGCCATCGCCTCGGGCAGCGCCTGACTGCCGCCCTGCACCCAACCCGTGCCCCTGGAGCCGAACCGCCGCAGCGCATCACGGCGCAGTGCATCGAGCGCACTGATCGACTGCAGCGACGAAAAGCTGTTGCCGATATCCATCCACTGCATGGCCTGCGCCGACCAGCCCTTGCTGGCGATCAACTGTGACAGTGGGATATCCAGCGAGAGATTGGCAGGGTCGCGCCAACTGTCCACCGTCGGCAAGCCGAGCTCAGCGATCGCGGTGGCCAGCAGTATCGGCGGCAGCAGGCCATGTTCGCGACCCTGCAAGGTATTGAGCGGGCTTTCACCCCAAGATTTGGCCGGCACCAGCGTATCGCCGATGGCCAGGCCCAGCCCGGCGGCGGTCGGCAAGGCAGCTGACGGCGGCACGATGCCGACACCGACGCGCCTGGCGTGGGCGTGTACGCGCTCGTATGCAGTGCCGACTTCAACACCGCCGATTTCAAAGCGAATGCCATTGCGCACCACGGTCTGCAGACGGCCACCAACGCGGGGATTGGCTTCCAGCACGGTGACGCGGGCCCCACCGGCTTCCAGGGCATGGGCGGCGGCCAGACCGGCCAGGCCGGCGCCGGCCACGATGACATCGCTGGTAGGTACTTTGGCGTGCAGCATGCCGGGCAGCAGTGAAAGTGCGGCCATGCCAGAAACTCCGTTGATGAAATCGCGTCGTTGCATTGGTTCTGCCTGCGGAGGTGCGGGGTTGCTTTGTTGCTGTTGTTGCTTTTGCATTTGCTTCAAAAGCCGTCATTCCCGCGAAGGCGGGAATCGCTCTTGCCTTTGCTCTTGCCTTTCATGCATTGCCACAAAATCAAAAGCCAGAGCCAGAGCGATTCCCGCCTGCGCGGGAATGACGACCTGATAAATTTCTAGTGGAGAGCGCAACACGAAGGCTGGGACGGTGCGACGCACCCTCCCAGCCCACGTCACCGCTTAGAACTTGTAACTGACCTCAACCCCGTACATACGCGGCAGCGAAGGCGTCAAACCAAAGTCGCGCAGATTGGTCACCGCCAGTCCGGTCAACGGCGGCACTGCCGGCACGGCGACGTATGCATCCGGATTGATGGTGCGCTGCGCGTCTTCCAGGGTGCGGTCGTTGAACGCATTGGTCACGTAGGCCGAGACCTGCAACTGCTCGGTCGGGCGGATGCTGAAGCGGAAGTTGGTGCGGGTGGAGGCGCCGATATAGGCCAGGTTGTCGACCTGGATGTAGCGCTTGCCTTCGTAGTTGACGTCCATGTTGGCGGTGTATTCCCAACCATTGGACAGCGCACCGTCATACATCAAGCCCAGCGTTGCCTTGTGCTTGGGCACGCGAGGCAAGGTGGCGCCAGCGGCATCGGCGGCCGGATCAGCCAGCGTCGGCGCGTTGCTGCTGGAGAACAGATCGGCCTGGTCCTGACTGATGAACTTCAGGATCTCGGCATCGGTGAACGAGTACGCCAGGCTGGCCAGCCAACCCTGTGCGAACGCCCACTGGCTTTCCAGCTCGAAACCGCGAATGCGCGATTCACCAACATTGGTGGTGTAGCTGGTGGAGAACAGCGAGCCGTTCTTGCGGATCACCGGACCGGTTTCGGTCAGCTGCTGGTTGGTCCAGTCGATCTGGTAGATATTGGCATTGACCCGCAGGGTGCCATCCAGCCAATCGCTCTTCATGCCCAATTCGTAGTTCCAGGCCTCTTCTTCCTTGTAGGTATTCAAACCACGCGCGATCAGCGCGTCGCGGTCTGCTTCGCGGAAGTCGGCGCGGTAGACGTCGGTATTGAACCCGCCCGGCTTGTTGCCCTTGGAGGCCAGCCCGTACAGGTTGACGTTCTCACGCGCCTGGTAGCTCAGTGTCCAACGCGGGGTGAAGCTGCTGAAGGTCTTGTCCAGCGCATACGACTGCCGATAGGTGTTGGCACCAAGCACGCGTACATCGGTACCGCCCTTGCTGATCTCGTCGCGCGCATAGCGGCCTTCCAGCGAGGTCGTCCACTGGTCGTTGATGTGCCAGTTGATCAAGCCGTAGAGCGCCTTGTTGACGGTCTGGTCATCCGGGTTGGTCGGGATGGGCATGACCACCTTGTTGCCACCGATGGTGTAGCCGGTCAGGTCGCCGCCCCAGCCCGGCTGTGCGTTCTGCTCGTAGTAGTAGGCGCCGAGCATGCCCGACACTGCCAGGTTCTGGTCGGTGGTCAGGCGGATGTCCTGCGACCAGTTCTTTACACCACTGTTGGCGAAGCTCTCGAACGCACCGCCGTAGCCACGGATGGCGCTGTAGTCCTGATCGCTGGCAGCGTAGGTTTCACTCTTGTTGTAGGCCGAGGTCGAGGTCAGGTTCCAACCGTTGGCGAACAGATAGTCCACCACCACGCTGGTGCGCAACAGATCGGTCTTGCGGCCAGAGAAATAGCCTGCGGTCTCGAACTCCCTGGTGTTCAGCGCGTAGTCCGACGGCTCCTTCAGCTCACCGCAGTAATAGCCGCGGCGGCGCGATTCCAGGATCGGATACAGACCGAAGTACAGGCCACCGGTGTACTCGGGCAGATAGCAGTTGAGGTTGTTGCTGCCGAGCCGCGCGGCGGCAAAGTGCTGGTCGCGGCTCTTCTGCTTCATCACCCGCGCGGTGATGTCCAGTGAATCGGTCGGCGACCAGGCGATGGCCGCCATGCCGCTGACGGTCTCGGTGCCATTGAGGTCCTTGCGGCCCGATGCGTTGTTGTAGAACACGCCATCATTGCCACGCTTGTTCAAACTGACGTCGTAGCCGAACGAGCCATCTTCATTCGCGCCCGAATAGAACAGGCCCATCTTTTCCTGGCCGTAGTTGCCCACGCCCAGGGTGAGTTTGCCACCCGGCGCACTGCCCGGACGCTTGGTGATGAAGTTGACCGCGCCGGAGAAGGTGCGGCGACCGAAGGCCGCCGACTGCGGGCCACGGATCACTTCCACGCGCTGGATGTTCTCCAGGCCGTAGCTGGAAATGTCGCCTTCAACGTAGATACCGTCGATGAAGAACGAGGCATTGGCCTCGCCCTGGATGTTGGACATGCCGCGGATCACCGGACGGTCGAAGCCACGGCCGTAGCCGGACTTGAAGGAGAAGCTCGGCGACAGATTGGCGATGTCGCGCACATCGGTCAGGCCTTTCTTCTCGATGGTCTGCTCGGACATGGCGGTGATCGGCAGCGGCATCTGCTGCAGCGGCTCGGACACACCGCGCGCGGTCACGGTGATCTGGTCAAGGCTGTGCACGGCGTCGCTATTGGCTGCCGGCGGTGCGGGCGCTTCGTCGCTGTCGGCGGCGGCAGCGCTGCCCGCACACAGCAGCAGCGCGAGGGCGATCGAGGAGCACAGCAGGTCTGGCTTGATGGTTTTCATGGAGTTCCCGACTGCAAGGTGTGATCGGAATGGATTGGGAGGATGGATGCGCCGTCTTGGGGGAGGGTTCCGTCCAGTGGTTCCGTGCTTCAGTCCTGCTGTTTCGCCGCCGCGCCCTGCTTGAGCTGCTTGTAGGCGCTCCAGCTGGTGACGTTGGGCTGCACCCAGGTTTCGGGTGCGCGCGCGTATTCCGGGTAACGGCTACGCACGAGTTCCTGGATATCGGCCGGCAGTTCACTGACCGATGCGCGCTTGTTGCCCTGCGCGATGTACAACAGGCTGCCCGGGCGCATGCCCAGCTTCATCCAGGGCAGCCACGGCCCGATGCGGGTCCAGCCATAGGTGACCGGCACACTCTTCAACGCCGGGTTTTCCAGGTCCGCACGTGGCGCGAAGAACATGAAGTGTTCCGAACCCATATAGGTCGGGCCACTGGACTCGGCGGGGAATTCGGCAGGCTGCAGCGGGTTGGGATAGGCCAGCGGAATGTTGAGGGTCAGCATCACCTGGTCGCCAGCTTCCACCCATGGCAGGTGCATCGGCCGGCCCGGCGCGTTGAGCACGGTGTTGACCGGATCGTTGGCAACCTGCACGACCTCGTTGCGCTCGCCGGACAGCGGGTTGTCCCAGCTGTCGATGATCTTGCCGGTCTTCAGATCGCGGTAGAAGGTGAGCTCACGCGTGTACAGGCGCCACACACCATCGGCCTGCTTTTCGGCACGGCAGATGTTGTAGCCCTCGAAGCCCATCAGCGGCGCGGCTTTCTTGCCGGGCTCCTGCGCGAACAAGGTACCGGCCCACCACAGGATCTCTTCCTGCTTCGGGTCCAGCGAGCAACGCAGCTTGACCATTGCCTCGACGCTGCCCGTTTCAGACTGCAGATCCAGCGCTTTTGCCTGTGGCGAAAGTGCAATTGCGGCAGCCAGCAAAACCGATGACATTCGAATCACGTCCAACCCCCGGTTGAAATGGAGCGATGAAGCCAGTGCCCTGGCCTGCTCCGGACCACGGAAGACAGGCCTGCTGACCCATCGAAGATGACATATAGCTATATCATTAGTACATGATTGTCCAATCATTTGTAGAACCTATGTCGGCGATCCCCCGGCAGCGCTGGGCGGCGTGAAAACCTTGCTGCGCGAGCCACTGGCGAGACTGCGCAAGATGTTGCTTCGCAACAAAAAAGCTTCCGATCGGAGCATGAAAATCGGCACTGGCTTTTTGTCCGGACATTTGAGAAATTCGGGAATCGGGCTGTGTCAGCAGGGCTGCAGCCACCGCCGCAGGGACCGTGCCGCAGGTATCAAACCGGCGCTTGACCCCGACCAGACCTGCATGACATATAGATATAACTTTAGAACTTGAAGCCTTCCGAGGAATCGCCATGAGCCAGCAAGCCCTGCCCCCCAGTTGGCAGCACGTGGGCCGCCACGCGGTGTTCCCTGACAGCGCGCTCGACGACACCGCGCGCTTCGACTTCCTGGCCAACCTCAATGGCTACCTGGCCACCCAGCTCAGTCCCAAGGTCAAAGTCGCCTACGAAGGTCGGGTAAAACCCGCCTTCGAGAAGGAAAAGGGCCGTGCGCCGCAAACCCGCCATGAAGTGCGCAAGGCGATGGCTGGCGATGCGATCTATCAGACTTGGAGCGCCTTGCGCCGCAGCAGCATGGAGATGCGCCAGCAGGCCGGTCGCGGCCTTGTGCTCAAGCAGGTGGATGCACTGATCGAGAAAACCCGCGCACTCAACGCCAGCGACGACGGTCTGCAGTTGGATGCCTCGGTGCAGGTGCCGCGTTACTCCAGCGCGGTCGACATCCACTGCATGCCCGGCGGCTATCACACCGAGCTGCTGGCCGATGACGTGTCCGCCGCGGCGAACTACGACTGCGGCATCTTCGCCACCACCGGCGGCATGCTCGGCCGTTACAACGACGGCGGCGGCCAGGCCTTGGCGCAGTGGCTGCAGGAACAGCATCCCGGGTTCAAGCCACGCCGTATCCTCGATATCGGCTGCACCGTCGGCCACAACATCGTGCCGCTGGCGCAGGCCTTCCCCGATGCCGAAGTGATCGCGATCGACGTGGCCGCGCCGATGCTGCGCTATGCGCATGCCCGCGCCCGTGCGCTCGACGTCAACAACATCACGTTCCGCCAGGCCAATGGCGAAACGCTGGACTATGCGGATGGTTCGTTCGACCTGATCACCACCGCCATGTTCTGGCACGAGAGCTCGGCCACGGCGATGCCGCGCAAGCTGCGCGAGATCCATCGCCTGCTGGCGACCGGTGGCCTCACCGCGCATCTGGAACAGCCGCAATACCACGGCATGGACCCCTACGAGCAGTTCATCCGCGACTGGGATGCATACAACAACAACGAGCCGTTCTGGAGCGTGATGCACGAGTACGACCTGCGCCAGATGATGGCTGCGGCCGGCTTCGATGCCGAGCGCTATTTCGAGACCAAGGTCCGCGGCGTGGTTGACCGCGACATCTTCCCGGTCGCCAGCGAGAGCGGCGAAGACCACGGCCGTGCCGCGCTGTGGACCATGTTTGGAGCCTGGAAAGCATGAGCATCGACCCGATCGCCCTGGCCGGCAGCCGCGCCCGCGGCAAGCGGCCGTACTTCTTCAAGGATCCGGACGTGGAACGCGTGCTGTCCATCGCCATGGCCATTGCCATGGAGAACGCGGTCACCCATCAGCGCCTGGATGCGCTGGAACGCTTGATCGAACACAAGGGCCTGCTCAGCCGCGAGGAACTGGACCAGTTCCGCCCGGACCGTGAGGCCGAGGCACAGCGCACGCTGTGGATGAAGGAATACATCGCCCGGGTGCTGCGCATCGTGCAGCAGGAAACCGAGGCGGTGGAAGGCGGTGCTATGGACGTGCCGATGGAAGAAGTGATGGATGCACTTCGCAACGAATGAGGCCAAGCCTCAACTGATGACATCAATACGACCACAGGAAACCGCAATGCCGAACATGCAACTGCACCTGCCGCTGCTGGCCCGCCACGAAGGCGTCTGGGACGGCGTCTACCGTTACTACGATGCCAACGGCGACAAGATCGACGAGCACAAGTCACGCCTGATCTGCCGCTTTCCTGCCGACGAGAACGTGCCGTACCACCAGACCAACCATTACAGCTGGGCCGATGGAAAGGTTGAAGTGCGCGACTTCCCGACCCGCTATGAGTTCGGCCGCGTCATCTTCGATAACGAGCTGATCTATGGCTGGGCTGCTGAAGTGCCGCTGGACGATTACCACCGCACGGTGATGCTGTACTGGAAGCGCAAGGGCGAGGAAGGCCTGGAGCTGTACGAAATGATCCAGCTTTCCGACTGTGGCCAGCTGCGCAACCGCATCTGGCATTGGTACAAGAACGGCGTACTGGTGCAGCGCACTTTGATTGATGAAAAGTTCGTCAGTCGCGACTGGCAGAAGATCAAGGGCGAGAGCTTCAACGGCGACCCGATCTGATCTGCAGCCTTTGCTTGAGCCCCTCTCCCGCGCGCGGGAGAGGGGTTGGGGTGAGGGGAAGCTCCTGGCAAGCGAACCAAACGCTTTGACGGCTTTTGAAGCTTTAGAAGCTTTAGAAGCTTTAGAAGCTCCCCTCATCCGCCCCTTCGGGGCACCTTCTCCCGCAAGCGGGAGAAGCAACAGCAACAGCAACACAAACTGCAACTGAAACACCAACTGCACCTGCAACAGCAACAGCAACAGCAACTGCAACTGCAACTGCAACTGCAACTGCAACTGCAACTGCAACTGCAACTGCAACCAAGATGATCCACGCCGCCCATCCATCGAGGCAAGCAATGAGCAACACCCGCAGACATTTCCTCGGCAGCGCCGCCGGCCTGGCCGCACTCGGCGCCGTCGGCCCCGCCCTGCTTGGCAGCTCGGCACCCGCACAGGCGGCCATGGGCAAGGGCCCGGACGCGCTCAACGAGCATACCGACGGCACCTACGCCACGGTTGAACTGGCCAAGCCAGCCTGGACCCTTGGGCTGGTGCAATCGCGCGTGCACAGCTTCGATGCCAGGGAATGGAAGGCCGGCAGCAAGCGCAATCTGGCGCATATGCTCGAGCTCATCGACAAGGCGCATTACCACGCCAAACCCGACCTGCTGCAGTTCCACGAGTTCCCACTCAGCGGTTGGCGCAAGTGGACCCGCGATGAAATCCTCAAGTTCGCCATCACCATTCCCGGCGAAGAAACCGAAGCCATCGCCAAAAAGGCACGCCAGTACGGTACCTGGATCGTATTCGGTGCCTACGCCACCGATCCGGATTGGCCGGGCCACGTCTTGTCGATCACCACGATCATGAACGACAAGGGCGAGATCGTGGACAAGCACTGGAAGGCGCGCAACCTCAAGGGCGCCTTCCCGGATTTCGAACTGTTCACCACGACCACTTACGACGTGCTCGACCGCTACATGGAAATGTATGGCCGTGACGCGGTGGTGCCGGTGACGCGTACGCCGCTGGGCAATATCTGCACCAGCTCCACCCAGCGTGAGCCGGAGCTGTTCCGGGCGATGGCGTTCAAGGGCGCCGAAGTGTTCCTGCGTACTGCCTCGGGTGGTTTCTCGGACATGGATGTCGCCGCCTGCGCGATGTACAACGGCGTCTACTCGTCCATCGTCAACAACTCGATCTCGCCGGACAACGGCCCCTACTTCGACGATCCGGGTTCAGGCGGCACCGCCTTGTACGACCCCAGCGGCAAGATCGTCGCCGAGGCGCAGAGCAAGGAAGAAACGCTGGTACTGGGCCGCGTGCCGATCGCCGAGCTGCGCGCGCGCAAGCGCCAGCCTGTCGTGCACATGGATCTGTTTCGCGACGTCTACGACAGCTACCAGAACGCCTATCCGCCGAACCTGTGGTCGGAGTACCTGCCCACTTCGCTGGAAGATGCGGCGCGCTACATCCGCGGCAAGTCGCGCTGGAAGTAAGTTGAAACGACAACGGCGCCGCAAGGCGCCGTTGTTTCATCCGGCGCCACCGCTGATTCCAGCCGATCGAACCAAGACCGCTTCAGAACGCAGCGCGCAGTGCTGCCCACAGCAAATCCAACTCACGGGCAGGTGACACGGCACGGACCAAACTGAGTGTCCGTTCTGCGACGACGGAGTCGCCAATGCCAACCGTCTTCCATCTCGGCCTGCTGCTGTGCTGGGCGGTGGTGCTTGGTTATTGGGCCATCACCGCACTGCGCGCCAAACCGGTGAGCCGCAGCGAGTCGCGCGCCAGGCAGTTCCTGGCCTACTGGCTGCCGTTGATCATCGCGATACTGCTGCTGGGCCCAGGCCATTGGTTCGGCCACAGTTGGCTGCGTGAGCAGTTCGTTGCGCATTCAATGCCGATCTACACGTTGGGTCTGCTGCTGTGTGCGGCCGGTGCCGCACTCGCGTTGTGGTCGCGCTGGCAGCTGGGGCGCAACTGGAGCGGCAACGTGCAGATCAAGCAGGCGCACGAGCTGATCAGCAGCGGCCCGTATGCGCATGTGCGCAACCCCATCTACAGCGGCTTCCTGCTGATGTTCAGCGGCACCGCCTTGATGGTTGGCGATTGGCGCGGGCTGATCGCCGTGGCAATCGTGTTCGCCTCGTTCTGGGTCAAGCTGCGGCAGGAGGAGCGCTTCCTGGCGGCCCACTTCGGGCCCGCCTACGGCGCCTATGCGGCACGCACCAAACGCTTGATTCCCGGTTTGCTGTAAGGCCTCAAGCGCCGCGCTCCGGGTCATCCTCACCACCGCGTCCTGCGCCGTAACCCAGCCCGGCACCCATGCCCATGCCCGCCCCCATCCCACCCATGCCACCGCCACCGGCACCGCCTTTGCCACCACCAGCGGCGTCCCTCTCGGCGCCTTTACCTGCACCCTTGTTGCCGCCCCCGCTGCCTGCCGGACGCAACGGCCCTTGCCGGGGAATGGCGACCGCAGCCGGTATCACCTCCAGGTCCAATACGCTGCGCACGAAGTCGCGCAGTGACACCACCAGCTCGGCGGTATGGATCGGCCGGCCCTCGACCATATCGGTGGCAGCGCGCGCGGCCAGCCGCACCTGCTCCTCGGTGCCTAGCAGGATCACATCCGACAGCGCCGCCTCCACCGCATCGCGGATGCGCCGCGCCCGCTCACCCGCCTCACCCGGATCCGGGCTCGGCAGCAGCAGGGCACCGTCGGCGGTGGTAGCGGTCTGTCCCTGCGCCAGTTCGACAGCACGTCGGCGTAGATCGCGCAGGTGGCTCGGGTCAACGCTGAGATCGCCTGTAAAGGAACCGCCCAAGGTCTTGTAGGCAGCAATCAGGGTCTTCAGCCGCTCGTTGATCTGGCGGTTGGCCGCCTCCCGCTTCTGCTGCACCGCCTGCATCACCAGCAGGCGGATGCCCACGCCAATCAGGGTGATGATCGCCAGGCCCACCACCGTCGACAGCAGGCCCTGCCAGGAACTGAAATCCAGACCACGCATCCGCGCACCCATTGCTGCAGGCGCACATGCGCGCCGGAACCTGCATCGTAGCGGCAGCATGCCAATCCCCACCAACGGCACAGCCACTGCGGCGGGCGGACGCGGTATCGTGTCGCCCTCTTCTTGTCCTAGAACCCGCCGATGCCCAGCACTTCTTCCGCCCCGGCCAGCCCCCCTTCGCACAAGCTGGAACGCGCGCTCAAGCCGCGCCAGCTGATCATGATGGGGCTGGGCAGCGCGATCGGCGCCGGCCTGTTCCTGGGCTCGGGCGTGGGCATCCAGGCCGCCGGGCCAGCAGTGCTGGTCTCCTACCTGGTGGCCGGCACCCTGGTCATCATCATGATGCACGCCATGGGCGAGATGGCCGCCGCGCGGCCAGCCAGCGGTGCTTTCTCGGTGTATGCGGCCGACGCGCTGGGTGCCACCGCCGGTGCCACCGTGGGCTGGCTGTGGTGGGCACAGCTGGTGGTGGTGATCGCAGCTGAATCGGTCGGTGCAGCCGGCCTGCTCAATACGGTCTGGCCACAGTTGTCGGTACCGATGACCTCGTTGGCCTTCATGTTGGTGTTCACCGCCATCAACCTGCTGGGCGTGCGCAATTTCGGCGAATTCGAGTTCTGGTTCGCCATCCTCAAGGTCGGTGCCATCATCGCCTTCATCCTGGTCGGCATTGCCCTGTTGCTTGGCCTGCTGCCGAACGTGCCCTCACCCGGCCTGGCCAACATCACCGGCCATGACGGCTTCATGCCCAAGGGCCTGGCCGGCATCGGCGCGGCCCTGCTGGTGGTGATCTTCGCCTTCGGCGGCACCGAGATCGTGGCCGTGGCCGCGGCTGAAACCCAGGACCCCGAACGCAGCCTGGCCCGTGCCATCCGCACCGTGGCCTGGCGCATCCTGGTGTTCTACATCGGCTCGATCGGCGTGATCATCGCGGTGGTGCCGTGGAACAGCGAGACCCTGAAATCGCCATTCGCCGCAGTGCTGCAGGTCGCCAACATCCCCGGGGCCGCCACCGCGATCACCCTGATCGCGGTGATCGCCCTGCTGTCGGCGCTGAACGCCAACCTGTACGGCGCCTCGCGGATGATCTACTCGCTGGCCGAACGGGCTGAAGCGCCGCGCTGGCTGGGCCTGACCAATACCCGCCAGGTGCCGGTAGTGGCCGTCCTGGCCAGCGTGCTGTTCGGCTTCGTCGCCACCGTGCTGGAGCTGATCTACCCGAACAAGGTGTTGCCGGTGCTGCTCAACGTGGTCGGCTCCACCTGCCTGCTGGTGTGGACCATCACCCTGGTATCGCAGCTGATCCTGCGCCGCCGGGCCGACCGCCTGGGTACGCCGCTGCCGTTCCGCATGGCCGGTTTCCCCTACCTGACGGTGCTGGCACTGGCGATCCTGGCGCTGATTTTCGCGCTGTTGCTGGCCACCCCGGAAACCCGCCTGCAGTTCCTGTCGATGGCCGTCTTCACCGCTTTCATCGCGCTGTGCAGCGGTCTGGCAAGGAAGTCGCACCGCGCCTGACCATGCCAGAACAGGCTGTTCGCCCGCCTATGACCATGGCGGGCTTGTTTTAACGCGAAACTAACGGCAGGCTGCGCCCATCCGAGGCCAGTCATGCCAACCCAAGACCCCCGCGTAGACGACTACATCGCCAATGCCGCCGCTTTCGCGCAGCCGATCCTGCACGAGATCCGCCTGCGTGTGCACGGCGGCTGCGCGACGGTTGAGGAAGCCATCAAGTGGGGCATGCCGGCGTTCCTGTACAAGGGCAAGCTGCTGTGTGGCATGGCCGCGTTCAAGGCGCATGCCACGCTGGGTTTCTGGCAACGCGAGGCTGGCAGCGGCGATGACTCGGCCATGGGCCAGTACGGTCGCCTGCAGTCGCTTGGCGACCTGCCCGGCAAGCGCGAATTCACAACCCAGCTACGGGCCGCCATGCAACGTATCGATGCAGGCGTAACCCGCCCCAAAGCGGCCCCGCGCGCGCCCTTGCCGATGCCCCCGGCCTTCGCCGAGGCGCTGGCTGGTGCAGCCGTCGCAAAGGCACACTTTGACGGTTTCAGCCCCGGCTACCAACGCGACTATCTGGAATGGATAGGTGAAGCCAAACGCGACAGCACCCGCCAGCAGCGGATCGCCCAGGCCATCGAGTGGTTATCCGATGGCAAGCACCGCGGCTGGAAACATGAGAAACATTGACGTGGACCGCACCAGCGATTCCACTTGCCGCAAACATCCCCCCATCAGTCCTGTTGCTACGCCATGATCGACCTAGAAGACCTCATCCAGCGCTCCATCGACCCTGAGTCCGTCAGGCTGGAAGGCACCCTGACAAACCCGCCGTCGTTCGGCGTATACGCCATCGAGAACATCGATGACGGCAGCACCCATTACCGCTTTGGCAACCATCCGGTGCGCAAGCAGGAACTGGAGGACAAGTTCGGCAGCGCCGAGCTGGAGTACCTGTTCCTCAGCCGCGAAGACGCCGCGGCATTGACTGCTGCCCTGAATCGTCCCGAAGCGGACTGAGCGGGCCGCTGTAGTGCCGAGCCATGCTCGGCAGGGCCTTTCCCGGTGAATCCTCATGCCGGGCATGGCTCGGCACTACGCGCTTGCTCCCTCCCTTTGGCGAAGCCAAGGGGAGGGTTGGGGAGGGGTGGCTTTTCGCTGCCTGACGCAGCTGTGGCTTCGCGGCTTACGCCGCTCCTACATCCGCGGGTGAAGCCCCTTACCGAGCATGGCTCGGCACTACAATCGGGCGGCTGCTTGATTTTTGTCATCGAGAAAGCCAGCCCACTGCGCGGAACATGGAGCTACCCCCGAAGCCGGATAGTTCGCACCATGCTCAGCCCCACCCAACGTGACCTGATCAAAGCCACCGTCCCCCTGCTGGAAACTGGCGGCGAAGCGCTGACCAAGCATTTCTATGGGCGGATGCTGAGCCAGAGCGATGTCGCGCGCCCGCTGTTCAACCCCAAGCACCAGAGCAGTGGCGACCAACCGCGTGCGCTGGCCAACTCGGTGCTGATGTACGCCAAGCACATCGACCGCCTGGAAGCGCTGGGCCCGCTGGTGGGGCAGATCGTCAACAAGCACGTTGCCCTGCAGATCCTGCCGGAGCACTACCCGATCGTCGGCCACCACTTGCTGGCCTCGATCCGCGAAGTACTGGGCCCGGACATTGCCACCGACGAGATCATCGACGCCTGGGGCGCGGCCTACCAGATGCTGGCCGACCTGCTGATCGGCGCCGAGGAAGAAGTCTACGCAGCCAATGAAAAGGCCCCGGGCGGCTGGCGCGGCGCGCGCACGTTCCGCGTTGCCGAGAAGGTAGCCGAAAGTGCGGAAATCACCTCTTTCCACCTGGTGCCGGCCGACGGCGGCGCAGTGGTGGACTTCAAGCCCGGCCAGTACATCGGCATGAAGCTGGAACTCGACGGCGAGGAAACCCGCCGCAACTATTCCCTGTCGCGCGCAGCCAATGGCGTCGGCTACCGCATCAGCGTCAAGCGCGAAGGCAACGGCAAGGTTTCCAATCACCTGCACGACAACGTACAGGTCGGCGACACGCTGGAGCTGTTCGCCCCGGCCGGTGACTTCACCCTGGTTGCCAGCGAGCGCCCGGTGGCCTTCATCAGCGGTGGCGTCGGCATCACCCCGACCCTGCCGATGCTGGAGCAGGCGTTGGCCAGCGGTCGCCAGGTGCACTTCATCCATTGCGCGCGCAATGGCGACGTACATGCGTTCCGTGAGTTCATCGCCGACAAGCGGAAACTGCACCCGCAGCTGCGCAGCTACACCTGCTACAGCGAAGCACTGCCTGGTGATGCTGGCGATGCCGAAGGTTTCCTCAGCCTCGAGCTGCTGGAGCAGTGGTTGCCGGCCGAGCGCGACATGGATGCTTACTTCCTTGGCCCGAAGCCGTTCATGGCGCAGGTGAAGAAGCTGCTGCGTGAGGTAGGCGTGCCGGAAGCGCAGAGCCGTTACGAGTTCTTTGGCCCAGCTGCAGCGTTGGAAGCCTGAGCGGCACAGCCGCAAAAGTGTGAGAGGTAGGAGGCCGGCGGGGAAACCCGCCGGTCTTCTTTGTCGTGGCGGCTACGCAAGCGTATGCGACAGCGCTAGGATGCGGCATCGCTCACTGCTCAGGGGGATACGCATGAACGTTTATGCCGTGGTGTTGGCCGCTGTATCGAGCTTCCTGCTGGGCGGCTTGTGGTACTCACCCGTCCTGTTCGGCCGTGCCTGGAACCGTGAGAACGGCGGCGAAGTACCGCAGGGACATCCGGGCAAGGTCTTCGGTGTGGCCTTTGTGTTCTCGCTGGTGGCGGCATTTGCCTTCGCCTGGTTTGTCGGCCCGCAGCCAGAGCTGCGCAAGGCCTTGCTATGCGGTCTGGTCGCCGGCTTCGGCATGGTCGCGGCGAGCTTCGGCATCAACTACCAGTTCGCCCAGCGCAGTGGAAAACTGTGGGCGATCGACGGCGGCTACCACACCGCACAGTTCGTGCTGTTCGGCCTGATCCTGGGCCTGTGGCACTAAGCCAGCACTAACAGCCGCCGCTGTTGCTGTTGCTCTAGCCCCCTCCCTTTGCCGCAGGCAAGGGGAGGGTCGGGGAGGGGTAGCTTCGGCAGTTGCAGTTGCAGTTGCAGTTGCAGTTGCAGTGGATTTTGACTTTGCTCTACCGGGCCCCTTCCGCAGCGACGGAGCTGACGGACAAGACCCCGCATGGGGCGACGTGCAGGACGCACGTCGTTTTTCGACGATACAAGGACGTATCGTCGAAAAATCCCGGCAGCGGAGTGGACCTGGAGCGCGCAGCGCGGAAGGCGCGTAGGCAGGGTGTGCTTTCTTTTGGTTAGCTTTTCTTTGCACAAGCAAAGAAAAGTAACTCGCTCCCCGAAGGGGAGAGAAAGCCTTGGCTTCCGTTGTTGCTGTCGCTGTCTGCAAAACCAAAGCAAATACAAGTGCAGAGCTTTCGCCCGCCTACGGCGCGCGAGCGCACCTTGACCAGCCATTCGGCTGTTGAAGAGCTCTTATTTGCTTGTGCAAAGAAACGTGGCCCAAAGAAGTGCTTTTTCAACAGCCGAATGGCTGGTCAAGCACACCCTGCCTACGCGCCCACGCCGCTACGCGACGCGGGTCCACTCCGCCAGCGGGATTTTTCGACACGACATCCCTGTCGTGGCAAAAAACGACGTGCATCCATGCACGTCGCCCTTCGGGTTCTTCCCACTGGCTCCGTCGCTGCGGAAGGGACCCGGTAAGTCAAAGGCCGAAGCAAAAAGCACAAGCAACTGCTACCCCTCCCCAACCCTCCCCTGCGCTTTGCGCAAGGGAGGGGGCGAAGCGGCGTTACGCTAGGTTTGCGCGTAGCCAGCGCATCACGGTTTCAACTACACCCAGCTTCTGCGGCACGTCCAACCCCAGCGCCCGCGCAAAGCCATCAGCGTTGCGGATGAACGTCTGCCGCGCGATACGCTGCGCCTGCTGCACCGCCGACTGCTGTCGACGCAATTGCACGATCTGCACGGAGGGACGGCCCGGTGGTGCGAACTTCTGGTAGCGACGCAGCTCATCGGCGACAAGACCAACATCGGTGTCTGCCTTGAGCTGACTCTCACCCGCCAACAACAGCTGCTCCAGCGCCAAACCCGCAGCAGTCAGCGCATCGCCTTCGGCAGCGAACATTGCGTGCGTACCCAACAGCGCCAGTGCGCCATCGCGCTGCTGCAGTCGCTGCAGTTGCGGTGCCCAGGGGAAGCTTGCGGGAGGGGTGGCCATGGTTGTCTGGAGTAATGGAAGGTGGCGCACTTTACGGGTTGGAGCAGGGATGTTCCAGCGAAGGGCTCCCCCTCTCCCCAACCTCAACCAATAACCCGTTTGAACGGTGGCAGGGAATCAATGATGCGCTTGCCATACCTGCGCGTCAGCAGGCGCGAATCCAGGATGATCACCCGCCCGGTATCGGTTGAGGTGCGAATCAAGCGCCCGGAAAACTGGGTCAAGGTGCGCAATGCATGCGGGATCGCGATCAGGTTGAACGAGTTCAGACCACGGCTCTCGAACCATTCGCTCAGCGTCGAGGTCTGCGGATCGGTTGGCACCGCGAACGGCACCTGGGTGATCACTACCGTGGTGCAGGCCTCGCCCGGCAGGTCCAGGCCTTCACCAAACGAGTTCAAGCCAAACAACACCGAGCCCTCGCCTTCACTGGTGCGCTTGATGTGCTGGTCGATCATTTTCTGCTTGGCACCGTCGCCCTGCACAAGGATCTTCTTGCGCAGCGTCGCCGGCATCAGCTCGGCTACCTTTTCCATCTTCCAGCGCGAGGTGAACAACACCATGCTGCCCTTGTCCCAATCCAGCTCGCTGGCCAGATACTTGGCGACTTCCTTGGGATGACGCTCGCGGTCATCCGGCGTCACCGGAAACTGCGGCACGATCAACTCGGCCTGGTTCGGCAGGTCGAACGGTGAGGCAAGCGACACCATCTCCGCTTCTTCGGGAATGCCGTTGTCGATCGCCAGCGACTGGAAATCGCCGCCACCGGTCAGCGTCGCCGAGGTCATCACCACCGAGTCCACTTCATCCCACAGCAGCTTGCGCAGCACCATCGCCGCCGATACCGGCGAGCAGTGCAGGATGTAGTCGCCATCGCGTGACATGGTCACCCAGCGCGCGATCGGCGGCTGGCCCTCCTTGTCCTCGCGGCGCCAGCCGGCCCACAGGTTGTACTGCTGCTCGACCATTTCCTGGGCCATGCCCAGGTTGCGCTGCAGGCGCTCGACCGCCGGATCATCCTGCTTGCCCTTGGCCACCGCCGAGGCCGCCGCCGTTGCCCAGTTGAGCAGGGTGCGGGTTTCATCGGCCAGCACTTCGATCGGCTGGCGCCAGGATTCGGGCAGGCGGCCATTGGCGGCGCGCCACATCGGCTCGCGGTCATCGGGCTGCGGAATCCAGACATTGCCGATCTCGTCGCGGAACGCCTTGAGCAGTTTGCTCACCCGTGACGCCACATCGATGGCTTCGTTCGGCAACAGGTTGCCGATCTTGTCCTTGTCCACTGCGCGGTAGGCGCCGGCAATCAGGATCTGCAGGCGGCCGGTGCGCTTGGCCATGTCGTCCAGCGGCAGGTTGGCTGCCCCCTGGTCGATGGCGACGTTGCCGATGTGGTGGCCTTCGTCCAGCACCAGCAGCATGTCGCCGGGCGGCGCGATCAGGGGCTGGCCGCTGTCGCTATCGCCCAGCGACAGGGCCGACAACAGCAGCGCATGGTTGGTGACGATGATCTGTGCATCACGCACTTCGGTGCGTGCACGCAATACCGGACATTGCGCCGAATACGCGCAGCGACGCCCGGCGCAGGCCGAGGCCGGCGTGGTGATGCGCATGCGCAGCGTGGGAGTGACGTTCTCCGGCGCGTTGTCCAGATCGCCGTTCCAGCGGCCCTCGATGAAGGCCTTGGTCAGCTTTTCGGCAACGTCCATTTCAATCGGCGCCAGTGGCCGGTCGTAGAGCTGCACGTCGTCGCCGAACATGCCTTCCTGCACGCCCTCGCCCTGCGCTTCGGCGGCATTGCGGGTGCACAGGTAGCGGGTGCGGCCCTTGGCCAGCGCAACGGTGGCCTGCAGGCCGGTGGACTTGAGGAAGTTGGGGATGTCGCGCTCGACCAGCTGCGACTGCAAGGCCACGGTGCCGGTGCTGATCACCAGCTTCTTCTTGCTGGCCAGCGCGATCGGCACGCCGGCGGTGAGGTAGCCCAGGCTCTTGCCGACGCCGGTAGGTGCTTCCACCACACCGACGCCACCGGTGCCCAGCGCACGCGACACCACGCCTATCATCTGGCTCTGCGAGCGGCGCGTGCTGAAGCCCGGCGTGTTTGCCTGCAGCTTGCTGTAAGCGTCACGGATGCCGGTTTTGATGTCCTCGGTCAGCGCCCGTGGTGCTTCTACTTTTTCCGTCACGCCAACCTGCCAGCAGCTCAATCAAGGCGGGTATTTTCCCATACCCGCCCGCATTCACCGAATGCGTTGCCGGCTCAGGGTTTACCGGGAGCCTGTGGCCGCCGCAGGGCCTGCACGAGCGCCCAGGCCAGCATGATGTAGCCCGTCGCTTCCAGCAGTGAAAAAGCGAAATGGGCAATAGTGAACACCGTATTCAGCGAACTTAGTCCGTCATACCGCCCCATTGCGATGAACAGCAATGGCGAAGCAGTCAGCACGCCGCCAATCATGGTCACTACCAGCAGCAAGGCCAGCGCTGACAACGCCACGCTACGCACCTTGCCGCGCGGGGCGTCGAGCAACATCACCATGGCAACGCCAAGGGCAATCAGGATCGGCAGTCGGTAGCCGATGGAAACCAACAAGGTAGTCAGCAATTCCGTAGGTTCCATGTCCGGCCTCAGTCCGCGGTGACCAACAGCGCGTCGCCGGCACGCAGTTCGGCGTAGATCGCATCGGTCTCCGGGCGCATGCCATGCCATTGCTGGAAGCTCTCGGCGGCCTGCTCGACCAGCATGCCAAGGCCATCGAAGCTGTTGCGGCAGCCTGCCGCCCGCGCCCAGGCCAGGAACGGAATCGATGCCTCGCCGTAGTTCAGGTCCACCGCCGTGGTCATGCTGTTGACCAGCGACAGCGGCAGGTTGAAACCGCTGCCCTCGCCGCGCGCGGCCGAGGTTGCGTTGATGATCAGCTCGAAATCGCCCTGCTCGCGCAGGTCATCCCAGTACGCGGAGATGGCGCGGCCCGGTTCGCTCATCGCATCGACCAGCGCGTCGGCACGCTCGGGCGAACGATTGACCACGATCAGTTCGAGAATGCCGGCATCCAGCAGCGCCGGTGCAACACCGCGTGCGGCGCCACCGGCTCCGAGCAGCAGCACCCGACGGCCGCGCAGGTCCAGACCGTGACGGCCGGTGAGATCGCGCACCAGGCCGATGCCGTCGGTATTGTCGCCATGCCAGCGATCACCCTTGCGCAGCAGCGTGTTGACCGCACCGGCGCGATGCGCGCGCGAGGTGGTGGTGGTGCACAGCGCGAACGCGGCTTCCTTGTGTGGCAGGGTCACGTTGGCGCCGACGCCGCCGTCAGCGGCAAAGGCTTCCAGCGCCGCCACGAAATCTTCGGGCGAGGCCTCGATGGCGCGGTAATCCACGGCGATGCCATGTGCCTTGCCGAACGCGGACTGGATACGTGGCGACTGCGAATGGGCGATGGGCTGGCCGAAAACTGCGTAGCGTGGAGCGCTCATTGTGATCCTCTGCATGACCTAGACTGGACGCGACTTTGCTTGCTGGACCCGTATGCGGACCCGTCATTTGCTGCTCGCGCTGACCCTGAGTTTACCCTTTAGCCCCATTGCCTCGGCGCTTTCCGAGTTCGGCATCGAAGGCATGGGGGTAGTTTCCACCCGTGCAGATGAAATCCGCGCCACTTTGTCGGCGGACGGGCAGCGCATCATCTGGGCCAGCAACCGCGAGGGCGGCGCAGGCGGCTGGGACCTGTGGCAGGCGACCCTGCACGACAAGCGCTGGATGGAGCCGCAGCCACTGGCCTTGAACAGTGCCGCTGATGAGGTCGATCCCTTTCTCAGCGCCGATGGCCGTTGGCTCTACTTCGCCTCCAACCGGAAAGGCGGCCACGGCGGCTTCGACCTGTACCGGGCTGCCGTCGCCGCCGATGGCAGCCTCGGCCAGCCGCAGAACCTGGGCCCGTCGGTGAACGGCAGGCAGGACGAACGTTCACCCGCACTGGCTGACGACGGCCGGCTGTTGTTCTCCAGCAATCGTGGCGGTGGCAGCGGCGGTTGGGATCTGTGGCGTGCGCCGGCCGCAGGTGAGGGCTTTGCCGCGCCTACAGCCCTGATCGGCATCAACTCCGCCGCCGATGAGTTGGATGCGAGCTGGCTGGGTGGCGGCCGCGCGGTGGTGTTTGCCCGCGCCAATG
The DNA here is from genome assembly GCF_056759935.1 of Stenotrophomonas sp. STEN035. NCBI lineage: Bacteria > Pseudomonadati > Pseudomonadota > Gammaproteobacteria > Lysobacterales > Lysobacteraceae > Stenotrophomonas > Stenotrophomonas sp. STEN035. Next base: position 28,647 of record NZ_JBRRDY010000034.1, on the reverse strand, counting down.
CGACTGGCGGTGCCCAGCTGTGGCTGTCGCAGTGTCGGCAGGGGCAATGGGCTGAGCCGTCGCTACTGGGCTTGTCGTTCAACAGCGCTGATGGCGATACGCGTGGCGCGGTGATTGATGCCAACAAGCCCGGAGAGCTGGTGGTCAGTGGCAAGGCGCGCTCGCCACGGGCTGGTGGCATGGATCTTTACCGGATGAAGGCGCCGTTGGTTGATGGGGATGATTCGTGCCGGTGAGGTTTTGCCGCTGAAGCAAAAGCAAAAGCTCACCCCTCCCCAGCCCTCCCCTTCGCTACGCGAAAGGGAGGGAGCAGAAGCACCCCTCCCCAACCCTCCCCTTGGCCTGCGGCCAAAGGGAGGGGGCTGATCATGCGAGCTGGCAAATTGCAGTGCTGCCGCGTGTCTCCCTCCCTTTCGCGTAGCGAAGGGGAGGGTTGGGGAGGGGTGCTTCTGCTCTACCGCTTTTAGCTTTTAGCTTTTAGCTTTTAGCTCCAGCCAACACCGCAGCGCGCAGCGCCTCGTACTCAGCTTCACCAATCTGCCCGCCCTGCTTACGCAGCTCCAGCTCACGCAGCCTGGCATCCACACCGCCACCCTGCGCTGCCTCACGCTGCAGCCGCTCGGCCGCCGAATGCTGCTGCGGAGGACGCTTGCCAGCACGCACGATGGCGGCGATGAACACACCGATCGCCACCGCGAACAGCAATACGCCGATCAGCCATACCGCCCAGTTGTAACCTTCAAGACCGGGAACATTCATCTCAAGCCTCCTTCAGCCAACGCGCGATCTGCGGCGCGTAATAGGTCAACACACCATCCGCACCCGCACGCTTGAAGCCGATCATGGTCTCCAGCACGCACTTGCGTTCATCCAGCCAGCCATTGGCCGCGGCCGCCTTCAACATCGCGTACTCACCACTGACGTGATACGCGAAGGTCGGCACGCCGAACTCGGTCTTCACCCGGCGCACGATGTCCAGGTAGGGCATGCCCGGCTTGACCATCACCATGTCCGCGCCTTCGTCCAGGTCCAGCGCGATCTCGCGCATGGCTTCGTCGCTGTTGGCCGGGTCCATCTGGTAGGTCTTCTTGTCGGCCTTGCCCAGGCTGCCAGCGCTGCCCACCGCATCGCGGAACGGACCGTAGAAGGCCGAGGCGTACTTGGCCGAGTAGGCCATGATGCGCGCGTTGATATGACGGGCATCGTCCAGCGCGGTGCGGATGGCACCGATGCGGCCGTCCATCATGTCCGAGGGCGAAATGATGTCCACGCCGGCTTCGGCATGCGACAGCGACTGCTTGACCAGCGCCTCGACGGTGATGTCGTTGAGCACGTAGCCGCTGTCGTCGATGATGCCGTCCTGGCCATGCGTGGTGTACGGGTCCAAGGCCACGTCGGTCATCACGCCGAGCTCGGGGAAGCGTTGCTTCAGCGCGCGCACTGCACGCTGCGCCAGGCCGTCGGGATTCCAGGCTTCGGCCGCGTCCAGCGACTTGCGCGACGGGTCGATCACCGGGAACAGGTCGATCACCGGCACACCCAACTCCAGCGCCTGCTCGGCTTCGCGCAGCAGCTCGTCGATGGACATGCGGTCCACGCCCGGCATCGATGCAACAGCGGCGCGGCCTTCCAACTCATGCACGAACACCGGCCAGATCAGGTCGTTGCTGGTCAGCGTGTTTTCGCGCATCAAGCGGCGTGAAAACTCATCGTGGCGCATGCGCCGCGGGCGGTACTGGGGGTGCATCATCGCGGTACTCCTTGATACTGAAAACGGGGCTTACTGCAGCCGGTAACCCTGCGGCTGCAGTGGCTCGGGCAGCGGACTGTGGCCCAAGGCGTCGAGCAGATCGATTTCGATGGTACGCACCATCGCGTCCAGCGGCAGGTCATTGGGCTCGGTGCCGAACGGATCTTCCATCTCCTCACCGAGCTGGTCCAGGCCGAAGAAGGCATAGGCCAGCAGCATCGACACCACCGGCGTGGCCCAGCCCAGCGCGCCGGCGAGGCCAAACGGCAGCAGCACGCAGAACAGCCATGCGCAGCGGTGCAACAGCAAGGTATAGGCGAACGGCAGCGGTGTGCCGGAGATGCGCTCACAGCCCGCCTGCACGCTGGCCATGGCATGCAGGCGTGCCTCGAACTGGGCGTAGAGATAGGGATGCAAGCGGCCTTCGCGTAGCGGCACGGCCAGCTCACTGGCGAGTTGGGTCAGCATGCCGTCGGCGATGTTCTGCCGTGCCAGCACGGCGTGCTGGTCGGCCTGCAGCCAGGGCGCAGCGACAGCGGCCTGATCACGGCCACGCAGGCGTGCGGCCAACGCGTGGGCAAAACCGATCACCAGGCGGGTGCCGCGCTCGCGCAACTGCGGCTCGGCGGCAAGCAAGGCAGCGGCCTCACGGGCGAAGCTGCGTGATTCGATGACGAGCTGCCCCCACAGTTTCCGGCCTTCCCACCAGCGGTCGTGGCAGGCGTTGTTGCGGAAGCTCAGAAAGATCGACAGCACCAATCCCAGCAAGGTGAATGGCACCACCGACAAACCGCTGCCACCCAGCGGGTGCCAGCTACGGCTGAATGCCGCCACCAGCACCGCCAGCACGCCGATCGCCAGCACCTTGGGGGCGATGGCCGGCACGATGGAGCCGCGCAGGATATACAGCAGCTGCCAACCAGTGGGACGGGGGCGGATGATCATCGGGAAGCGTTGCAGTGCCCACAACGGGCCAACGGCGCCGGAGAGCTTCCGGCCAGCCCGCGCATTTTACGCCCCCCGGCGGTACCCCGCCGACCCGGACCGTCCCAGGTTCAGACGATGCCGCCGCCCAAGCTCAGCCGGATCACCCCGACCACAATGACGATGGCATTGAGCAGCAGGCCGGTCTTGGCCCGGCCGCGCTTGCTGGCATGGGTGAACAACAGGCCGATGGCGGCGATGATCGCGCCCACGGCCGCAAACGGGATCAGGAACCAATTACCCCAGCCCAGCAGCGGAATAAACGCCAAAATCATCCATAGCAAGGCAACAATGCCCCAGATCAGGCTGATCAGCCCCATGTACTTTCCTCCACCAGGCACAGCCTGCAAGATAGCCGGGAACACATGCAGAGCAAAAGGCCCTCACCCTGGCCGGAAGTTCTCGACAGATTCAGCCGGCGCCATGGATCATCCGCAATTACCGATCACCGGGGAGTGAAACCATGAAACTTCCGCTCGCTATCGCACTATCGCTTGGCGTTGCCTTGGCCGTAGGCGGCTGCGCCAGTACCTCCAAGGTCATGCTGGGCCAGGCCCGCGCACCGGTAGACCCCGCCAGCGTGCAGATCTATTCCACGCCGCCGGTCGGTTCGGTGGAGATCGCGCAGCTCGAATCCTCCAGCGCGGTTGGCTTCGGCACCCAGGGCCAGACCGATGCTGCCATTGCCCGGCTCAAGCGCGAGGCCGCCGCACTCGGCGCCAACGGCGTGATCCTGATGGGCGTGGGCTCCGGCGGTTCACCGGTCGGCATGTCGGTAGGCGCGGGCAGCTATGGCCGCCACACCGCTGGTGGCCTCAGCGTTGGCATCCCCACCCAGCAGAAGCGCGCCGCCGGCGTGGCGATCTGGGTACCGCCGGGCGCAGGCAAATAAGTTTTCCTGCTGGGCTTGATATGACAAGGGCGCCGTTCGGCGCCCTTGTCATGAGTGCAGCAGCGATCAGCTGTGATCGCGCAGGAAGCGGGCCATCGACGATACGCCCGGCACCGCTGGTTCGAATTCGCCGGCTACGTCGATGAAACCACGCATGATGGCGATGTCGCGCGGGGTGCGGTTGATCGCATCACGCATCTCCGGATCGGCACCGGCACGCAGCAGGCGCTGCACCAGTTGCGGCAGGCCGTGCAGTGCAGCCAGGTGCAAGGGGCCGAAGCCACGCGGGTCGCGTACGTCCAGCGAAACCTCTTCGTCGAGCAGACGATCCACGGCCGCCAGTACCACGCCCTCGTCGCAGGCGGTGCCCGGTTCAGCGCGCGCGCCGAGCAACAACAGCAACGGCGTTACCGTGCCCGCCGAGGCCTGGTCCGGTTCGGCACCGGCCAGCAGCAAGGTATCCAGCAAAGCAAGCAGACGGGTGCGGTCACGCGAGGTGAAACCGTACAGCGCCGCGCAATGCAACGGTGCCAGCTGCTGGTCATCGCCGGCATGCACGTCGGCGCCGGCAGTGAGCAGGCGCGCGGCGATATCGGGCAGACCCAAGGCGGCAGACAACATCAATACGGTGACGCCGCCGGGCAGACGATGTTCAAGCTTGGCGCCAGCATTGAGCAGGGCGGCCACGATCGTGGTCTGGCGCATGCTTACCGCCGCCGACAACGGCGTGGCACCACTGGCAGCAGCGTGCTGCGGGTCGGCACTGCGAGACAGCAGCAGGTCCACCACCGTCGCATGACCGCCGCCAGCCGCACGCAGCAGGCCGGTGCAGCCCTGCGCATCGACGGCATCGACGGCAAAACCAAGATTGAGCAGACGGCGCACGGCATCGGCATCGCCGGCCATCGCCGCAGCGGCGACGTCGGCATCACGCAGCGCGCGCAGCGGCAGCTGCCAGCCGCGCCAGTCCAGCAGGTCAGCCAGGTCACGACGGCCACTGGACAGCGCAACGCCCAACGGCGTCTGCCCATCGGCTGCGCGTGCATCCGGCGATGCGCCCTGCAGCACCAGCTGCTTGAGCGCGGACTCGCGCGCCAGGGCGGTGGCCAGATGCAGTGCGGTCATGCCATGGCTGTCGCGTGCCTCGCGGTCGACGCCATTGAGCAGCAGGTGCTGCTGCAACTTCAGCCAACCAAGGCGTACTGCCAGCGACAGCGCCGGATCACCGGCCGGCGAAGCGGCAAACGGATCAGCACCACGCTCCAGCAGCTCCAACGCGAACTGTTCGGTGCTGCGGGCGCCGTGGTCGTGCTGCGCGCAGGCGGCAAGGAAACGGGTCAAGCCACCGCGACCGGCTGGCGACACGCCCCGCTGCAGCAGTACCTGCAGGGTCGGGATCGCATCGACGCCGCGCGACAGCAACGCGAACATCGGTGTATCGCCGCAGGCGTCGAGCATTTCCGGCGCGGCATTGTGCGCCAGCAGCCAATCGACCACCCGCGGCTGCAGGGCCAGCTCCGGATCGTGCAGCAGACCGCCCAGTTCATCGGCCGCGCACAGCTTGGCCAAGGGCGCCATGCCATCGACGTTGCCGAACACCAGCGCTTCACGCAGCAAGGCCAGCGGCGCGCGGTCATTGAGTAGCGGCACAGCATCGCCATCTTCGCCACTGGCCACCGCCGCATCGCTGACTGCAGCTGGCAGCGGGTAACTCGGGTCGAGCAGCGAGACGATGCTCCAACGGCCGGCTGAGGCGGCGTGCTCGATGGCACGACGGCCATCGCTGCCGACCACATCGGCAGCAATACCCAGATCCAGCAGGCGGCGGATCAGCGCCGCCGATACGTGTTCGGCGCGGCTGGCCAGCAGCAAGGCATTGCTGCCTTCGCCATCGACGGCATGCACGTCAGGCTTGTGTGCCAGCAGGCGCTCCAGCACCGCGGCATTGCCCTGCGCGGCGGCGTCCAACCATGGCGTACGGCCGGCGGCATCGCGCGGCTCGACATTGGCGCCGGCATTGAGCAGGGTTTCAACGATATCGACATGGCCAGCCAGGGCGGCCTCGTGCAGGGCGCTGCGACGCTGACGATCGCGCGCATCCAGCCGTGCCTTGTGCTTGAGCAGCAGCTGCACGCCGGCCGGATCATCGTCATCGGTGGCCGCCGCCTGCACCAGCACCGGTACGCCATCGGCCGGTTCGACCTTGGCACCGCGCTCCAACAGGAACTTGCCCAGCCGCCAGTTGCCGGCCTGGCAGGCCACCGCCAGCGGGCTGTGGCCATCGTTGTTGAGGGCGTCGATCTCGGCCGCGGCATCGCGCAACAGTGCTGCAACGCCCGGATCGGAACTGCGTGCGGCGTGGTGCAGCGGCGTATTGCCATCGGCATCTGGCGTGCGCGGATCGGCGCCGTTGGCCAGCAAGGTCATCACCGCTTCCGGACGCCCGTGCCAGCTGTCGCGGGTCGCCGCCAGCAGCGGCGTCATGCCTTTGTGCGCCTGGTTGACGTCGACGCCGCGGCTGATCAGCGCACGCAGCAGGCGCAGATCCGGCAGCACCGCCGCCAGTACCGCCAGGCTACGCTGGTCGCGCGACTCGGCCGGGGCCGGCGCATGCGGATCGGCACCGGCATCCAGCAGCTGCAGGGCGCGATCAATGCGGCCACCGCGTGCAGCGTCATACAGCTGTGGAACCAGCTCATGCTGGGCGATGGGCTCCAGCGGTGCCGGTTCGGCCAGCGCTTCGGCAAATGGGTTAAATGCGGGCTGCTGTACGTCGCCAGCCTTGCTGGCGCCGGCAACCGGCGCGCTGCGCATCGACTGCAGCAGGTGATGCAGCAACGGCGCGACGACCGCTGTGGCAATGGCCAAGGGCCAACGCAAGGCCGCGCCGACCAGACCCGGCCAGGCCGCTGCGACGATGGCCGCGCACAACAGCAACACCACCGCTGCTGCGCCCAGACCGTGCCATGAATCAAGATTTCGCCCGCTCAGGGCCTGCCATTGTGTGCGCAGCGAGCTGTCCTCGCGCTCCATCGCCTGCCATAGCGGCCAGGTACGCCACAGCGCCAACAACGCCACGCTGACCGCGATGCTCAATGCCAACACCGCCGCCAGGCTGCCGCTGTCATGCAGCGCCGCCAACGGCCAGGACACCAGTACCGCAACCACCGCCGCGCCACCGGTCCACAGCCCCAGCAGGCCTGGCAGTTCACGTTTGAGTACGGCCAGCGACGGCGTCACCGTGCGGGTACGCCGCCACCATGACACCGCCAAGGCGAAGGCGGGCTGGGCCAGCACGCCACACACAGCCGCGACCACGCCACCGAACGCCGTGGCCAGGGTCAGCAACACCCCCAGGCCCAGCGCGGCGACAACTACGCGGCTGCGCAATGCTTCAGTCATCGCGACCGTCGATGCGGGCGATCTTCACCGGGGCCAACGGCAACGGCGGTGCCTGCAGGTGGAAACCACGTTCAGTCAGGTTGGCGCGCACCAACGCGACATCGGCCTGGGCCAGGCGACGTTCGGGCGTCAGCGCCACCTCCAGCACGAAGGTATAAGGGGCCAAGGTGTTGCCCAGCACGGCCGGGATCACTTCGAAATCATCACGCTTGGCGAGGTACACGTAGGTGTCCTGCTTGCGTTGGCTTTTATAGACGTAAGCTTGCATGCCAGCGGGCTTTGCCCTGCATTGAGAGTCAGAGATTGTGTCGGAAATCTGGCGCTGTTGAAAGGCGGCGAGCCAATACGCAGCTGGATTCGCCACGGTCTTATACATTCATTTACATCAAGATTCTGTTGATGTGCTGGCGTACCCGCAGTTTGATAGGTCGACTGGGGGCCACCTGCCGATATACTCGCGCCCCGTCGAATCCTTGGAAGACAACGTGCTGCCTGCATCACCGCCGCGTCTGCCGCCGCTGAACATCCTTGCCCATACCGCGACAACGGCTTTGGGCGCGGGCTTGGCTGCACAACAACAAGGCCTGCGCGGACGCCACAGTGGTTTGCGCCGCAACGATTTCGGCGCCGATCCGCTGCCCTGCTGGATTGGGCGGGTAAATGGCCTGGAGCACTTGTCCCTGCCCGCCGACCTTGCCGGATTCTCCTGCCGGAACAACCTGCTGGCCTGGCTCGCGCTACAGCAGGACGAGGTTCTGCCTGCCTTGCAGCAGGTCCGCCAACGACACGGAGCCTCGCGCATCGCGGTGGTGATGGGAACGTCCACCTCCAGTATCGGCGCTACCGAAGAAGCCTACGCCCGCCTGGAAACCGCCGCCGACGGCAGCCTGCACTTTCCACAGGAACTGCAGCGCCCGCGCATTCATACCCCGCATTCACTGGGCGATTTCGTACAGGCAGCGACCGGATTGAGCGGCCCCTGTGTAACCGTCGCCACTGCCTGCTCATCCAGCGCCAAGGTCTTCGCCCAAGCCGCACGCCTGATCAATGCAGGCTTGGCCGACGCCGCCCTGGTCGGCGGCGTGGATACCCTGTGCGGCAGCGTGCTGTACGGCTTCAACTCGTTGCAGCTGGTCGCACCGACGCCGTGCCAGCCGTTTGACGCGCGCCGGGTCGGCCTGTCATTGGGCGAAGCCGGTGGCTACGCGGTACTTGAGCGCGCCGGGGCAGGCCCGGCCACGCCCTTGCAGCTGCGCGGCTATGGCGAATCCAGTGATGCTCACCATATGTCCGCCCCACACCCGGAGGGACTGGGTGCGCACCTGGCCATGCAGGCTGCCCTGCAGCGCGCCGGCATCGATGCGAGCGACGTGGGTTACCTGAATCTGCACGGTACATCGACACCAGCCAACGACAGCATCGAAGCCGCAGCAGTTGCTGCGTTGTTCCCGCCAAGCCTTCACGCCAGCTCGACCAAAGGCTGGACCGGCCATACCCTGGGTGCCGCCGGCATCGTCGAGTCGGTATTCGCGCTGCTGGCGCTGAGCGACGGACTATTGCCCGGCACGCTGAACAGCGAGATTCCCGATCCGGCGTGCGGCCCGCAGATCCGCTTCGAAAATGCCCAGGCCGACATCAACTACGCGATGAACAATTCCTTCGGCTTCGGCGGCAACAACTGCTCGCTGGTGTTCGGCAAGGCAGGATGAGACAGATGCTGGAAGCAACTTTGGAAGGCATGGGATTCTGGGGCACGGGCCTGCCCGACTGGGACAGCGCCTGCGCCTGGATGCGCAAGGGCGAACGCCCGCTCGACCCGCCTGCGCGGCCATCGCCGCAGCTGCTGGCTGCCAACGAGCGGCGGCGCGCGCCCGGCACCGTGGCGGTTGCACTCGAAGCCGCGTTGGCCGCATGTGAAGCGGCGGACCGTGCACCGGCAACGCTGCCGTCGGTATTCACCTCCACCCACGGCGAGCTGACCATCACCGATTACATGTGCGCCACGTTGGCCACTGATCCCGCCGCCATCTCGCCCACCAAGTTCCACAACTCGGTACACAACGCTGCCGCCGGTTACTGGACCATCGGTGCCGGTGCGCATGTTGCGGCCACCGCCATCAGCGCCGGCCACTACAGCTTCGTGCAGGGTCTGCTGGAAGCCATGGTGCAGCTGCATGCTGGCGAAGAAGCCGTGCTGTTGGTTGCCTACGACGGCAACGCCAGCGGCCCGGCAGCCGAGGTGTCGCCAAGCACCGGTCTGCTTGGCGCAGCCTTTGTGCTGTCACGCAGCGCATCTGCGGGTCTACCCAGCCTGCAGCTCAAGCTGCACGACGAAGCTCCGTTGACGGTTCCGCAGGGCACCCAGCAAGGCCCGCTGCTTCAGCTGTTCGGCGACAACGCAATGCATCCAGTTCTACCGCTGCTGGAAGCATTGGCGATGGATCAGGACACGCTGTGGATGCGTGCAGGCACCAGTCAATGGTTGGAGATCAGTATTCGCCATGAGTGATCTGCACCAACTGTCTACCGACAACGTTGCCGTGGTGATTCCGGCACTGAACGAAGAACTGCGCATCCGTCAGGTCGTCGAAGGCGCGCTGCAGTACTTCCCACACGTGATCGTGATCGACGACGGTTCCACCGACCGCACCGCCGACTGCATTGCTGATTTGCCGGTCACCGTGCTGCGCCATCCGCAGCGCATGGGCAAGGGTCACGCGCTGCGCAGCGGCTTTGTCGAGGCCAGCCGACGCGGCCTGCGCGGGGTACTTACCCTGGATGGCGATGGCCAGCATGTCGCCGCCGATCTGCCGCGCCTACTTGCCAGCGCCAATCGCCATCCGGGCAGCATCATCATCGGTGCGCGCCTGCGCAAACGCGCCTCGCAGCCCTTGTACCGACGCTTGGCCAACGAGTTCGGGGACTGAGGCATCGCCTGGGGCACGCATTACCAGGTGGCCGACAGTCAGAGCGGGCAGCGCTTCTACCCGGCCGACGTGATCGCCCTGCGCGACATCTCCGCCGAAGGCTTCGTATTCGAAGCGCAAGTAGTCATTTCGGCGGCACGCCAGCTCGGCACGCGCTGCGTTTCAGTGCCGATCGAATCGCGCTACCGCTGCGCCGACAGTGATGAGCAGTTCCGTCCCAGCCACTTCAAGCCGCTGCAGGATCTGTATCGCATCACCAGCCACATCGTGCTGCTCGCCTTGCGCCATGGCCACGTCTGGCGCGTCTACCGCACCATCCGCAGAAATCCGCCGATCATCGACAGCACCGACGCCGGCAGCTGAGCCACCGCGCTCAGCCCATGCCGCCGTTGATACCGATCACCTGGCCATTGATGTATCCCGCTGCATCACTGCACAGGAAGGCCACCAGTGCTGCTACTTCTTCCGGCTTGCCTGCACGCGCGGCGGGCACCGTCTGTTTGATCAGCTCAAGCGGAAAAGCATCAGCCGCCATCTGCCCTTCGATCACCCCGGGCGCAACCACGTTGACGCTGATCCCGCGACTGGCCATTTCCCGCGCCAATGACTTGCTCGCACCATGCAGGCCAGCCTTGGCCGCGGCGTAGTTGGTCTGGCCGCGATTGCCCAGCACCGCAGCCACCGACGACACACTGACAATGCGGCCCCAGCGGGTGCGCGCCATCGGCAGCAGCAAGGGCTGGGTGACGTTGAAGAAGCCGTTGAGGCTGACGTCGATCACCCGCTGCCAACGCTGTGCGTCCATGCCAGCCATCGGCGCGTCATCGTGGATGCCGGCGTTGTTGACCACGATCTGGATCGGGCCATCGCTCAGCAGCACCTCCAGCGCAGCGCTTACCGCCTCGCCATCGGCGACATCGAAGGCCAGCGCCTGCGCGCTGCCTCCGTCAGCGATGATCTGTGCCACCACCGCTTCGGCACGCTCCAGGTTGGCGTTGGCATGCACGATTACATGCGCGCCATCGGCCGCCAATCTGCGGCAGATGGCGCCGCCCAGATCACCGCTGCCGCCGGTTACCAGCGCACGTCGTCGTATGCTCATGATGGGTTCGCTCCGCTACGTCTTATTGAATGTTCATGGCAGCTGCAGCATCACTGCCGCGCGGCCTTCGGCCAGCAGCTGGCCACGATGATGGATGCGGAAGCTGTACTGCTGGCTGCCCTCGCCCTCCGCCAGTACCTGTGCGGTGGCCTGCAGTGCATCGGGAAGATCATCAATCCGCGCCACATGCAGCTGCACATCCCGCAGCGCCACCAACACGCCCGGCACTACCGCACCACCGCGCTCGCGCCCACGCAGACCGCCATGCACCGCCATCGCCTGTGCACCGTACTCGCACAGATGAATCGCGCGCAGTTGATCACCGCTGCGCAGCGGATGCGTTGCAGCACGGTGGTTGAAAGCACGCAGCGCGATGTCCTGCCCTGACCAGCTCACCACTTCGTCCCACAGGCACATGCCACCCTGATGGGGGACCAGCTGCAGGATTTCTTCACGTCCCAGCATTGCCAACCTCCTGTGTCGGGTGCCGCGATATCAGCAGCGCCAACACGAAGTTGCAGACCACGCCCAACGCCACCGTGCTGCCGATCGCACGCAGCACCGGGATCGACGACAGCCCAAGCAGACTGAACACGAGCAGTGTCATCACGCTGCACACCAGCAAACCATGCAAGGTACGCAGCTGATCGGCATGGCTGTCGCCCGCGTGTTCGAAGAACAGGCCGTAGTCCAGGCCCAGCCCTGCAGCGAGGATCAGCCCAATCAAGTGAAACAGGTTCAACTCCACGCCCAGTCCGCGCAGCACCGCCAACACCAGCAACGTGGTCAGCAACATCGGCAACAACACCCGCAGTACCCGCCGTGGCGAGCGCAACGCGATACCCACGGTCAACGCCAACAGCAGTAATGCAACCGCAAGCGCTACCAGCACGCGGCTGCGATAGTCGGCCACCAATGACTCGGAAGCCTGCTTCATGTCCAGCAACTGCGCACCATGCAACTGCGCGGTACTGGCCACTGCCGCAACATCATTGAGGCCGCTCAGCGAGACCAGCGCGATGGCATGGTCTTCGCCCTGAACCAGCAGACCATCGACCGCCGTTGCCAGCGGCGTGCCATGCAGATCAGCCGGCTGCAGTGGTGGCGCGCGACGGGCCTGCTGCACATCGGCGACAAACGGCTCGAACGCATCATCGATGAACGGAGTTGCCGCCACCGCCGTTGCCAGCGCCGCGCGCAGGGCGGCTTCATCAGGCAGCTGTTGCTGACGTTGGCGCTGAATTGCTGCGCTGGGCAGATAGCGCGCAGCCATGTCGTATCGCTCCAGCGCGCCGTTGGCGACCAGTGCATCCAAGGCCGGCCGCAGCCGTTCACTCGAAGCCAGTGCCGCCTGCGCGTCTTTGCCGCGCACGGTGATCAGATAGCGCACATCAGGTGCGCCCAGTTCACTGCGCAGCTGCGCATCGCGTAGCAGATCCTGTGGGTCCACCGGGGTCAGCCGTCCCAGATCGTTCTGCCAGAATGCACCAGGCGCCAGCAGCATGACCGCCACCGCCAACGCAGCGAGAACCGCCAGTGACCAGCGTGGGCGCGGCAGACGCTGGGTGTGCTGCCACAGTCGCGCCAGCCGCGCGGAGTCGGCGAAATCACGCGTCGCCGGATCAATCAAACCCGGCAGCAGATAGCGCGTGGCCAGCGCCGCCGTCGCCAGCGCGGTGATGGTGAATACCGACAACTGCTTCAGCCCGTCCACGCCCGAAAACAGGAAGGTCAAATAGGCGATGCAGGTGGCAATCACGCCGGTACCCAAGGTCGGCCACAGCGCGCGCACATTGTCCCAGGCCGAGCGGCCCGGCCGCTGGTGGCTGAAGAAGTGGATGGGATAATCCTGTACCACGCCGATCAGGGTGAAGCCGAACGCAATGGTGATGCCATGCACGCCATCAAAGCCCAGCGCCACCGCACACAGGCCAGCAAGCCCGGCGCTGGCCAGCGGCAGAAAGCCGAGTATCGGCATTTTCCAACTGCGGTAGGCAAACCACAGCAGCAGGATCATGCCGATGGTATCCAGCGTGCCGATCATGCCGGCTTCGCTGGCAGTGCGGTTCCCGATCTTCACCGAGAACGCGCCCGGCCCGCTCAGCTCGATGCGGCTGCCGCTGCCGGCGGCGATCGCGGCGAACTGGTTGTTGATCGTATCTACCGCCAATTGCTGTGCGCCGGGATCGAAGCCGGCAGCGTGGGTCTGCACCAGCAGCAGGGCCTGCTTGCCGGCACGGTCGAACCAGACATCATCGATGCGCTGCGGTGCATTGGCTGGCTGCAGGGCCTCGGCCACCCGCAGCACCTGCAGGGTGGGATCGGAGGGCAGCAAGGGTTCGATCAAGCCCCCCGCCGGCGAGCCCAGATCCTGCAGACGCGCCTGCAGTTCCTCGCCGAGGGTGGCGCTGGAAAACGCATCTGCCGGCAATGCATCGATCAGATAGCGGTAGGGCAACAGGCGTTCGGGAAATGCCTCCAGCCCGGCCTGTTCGCCATTGGCGACCAGCTCGAACTGGGCGTCGGCAGCCAGCGCTTCGCGCAGCGCGCGCGACTGCTGCGCCAGCTGCTCCGGCGCGGCTCCGGACAGTGCGACCAGCAACAAGCGCGCGCCCGGGCCTTCGCCCAGCTCGTCCAACAACAGCTTCTGTGCTGGTGTGCGTGCATCGGGCATGAACTTGCGCAGGTCGCCGCTGACCTGGATGCGGCTGCTGATCCACATGCCCAGCACGCCAAGCAGCAGCAACCAGACAATGGCCAGGCCGATGCGATGCGTGGACGAGAGCTTCAACGCGTGGTGCCCGTATTGCACAGGCCATTCAATGTGGCAGCCTCGCGTACTGCAGCCGCAGCAGTGGCGGCAGCGCCGAGCAGGGTGCGCTGCACATCGCCCTTTGCCGGCTGGGTCTCGATGCAGCGCAGTTCCGCATTCTGGCCATGCAGGGTCACCGCGCGCACGCGACGGGCCAATGCCTCAGCCTTGGGTGTCAGCTGGAGTTGCCAGTGCTGGGCGCTGCCGGAGGCCTGCAGCCGGTAGCTGCGCTCCAACGCGGCAAGGTCACCGGCCAACATCGCACCAAAGCTGGCCTGCAGATCGGCAAGCTCCGGCACCCGCTGCAGCGCGAACACGCGCGGCGGCTTGCCGGCGCGGGCGATGCTGACCTGGCCATTGGCAATGGTGGTGGTCTCGGCGTATGGCGCGCGTACCTCGCGGACCAGGGTGCCGACATCAGGGCGACGGTACTGGCCTTCGACCCGCAGCGGCTCCTTCAACAGTGCAGAGCCACGCAGTTCGACGAAGCTGGTCTGGCTCGGTGCCGGCTGCGCCAGTTGCCGCAGTATCCACGCCGCATCGACGCCGTCGGCCAGCGCCGGGCTACTGAGCAGCAGACCTGTCAGCAGCATCGGCAGCAGTCGCACGGTCTTGGGAATGCCAGAAATCATAGAAATTGAACCAGTTGTATGGGGCGTCGCGCAGGTGATGTTCCAGCCTGCCGGCATAACGGTGGATAAGCGTGGACAGCGCTTCTGCCCGGCCGCGGCGCGGGATATCCACCACCTCGGCAAATGACTCGAAGCGCAGGTCATAGCGATTGCCGCCAAGGTATAGGCCGAACGCCAGCACGATCGGCGCCTTCAATGCATTGGCGATCAACCACGGTGCAGCCGGGAATGCTGCGGTACTGCCGAGCAGCGGTGCGGCAACGGACGGCTCGTCTGGACGTGCCCGATCCACCAGCAACGCCACCATCGCGCCATCTTCCAGCGCCTGCTGGATGGCCAGCACGATCGCGGTGCCATCCTGCCCGGCATCGATGATGCAGTCGGCGAGCTTGGGGTCGAGTTCGGCCAGCAGCTCGGTAATGGCGGCGTTGTGCGCGCGGTCCATCAGCACCCGCAGCTTCAGCTCCGGACGCATCCTGGCCAGCACCCGCAACGCATCGAAACTGCCCAGGTGGGAGCCGAACACCAGCACCCCACGCCCCTGGTCCAACATCTGCAGCAAGGGCTCGGTGCCGCTGCTGCTGATGTCGAACAGGCCGGTGCGTCCAGCCAGCAGGAACACCCGATCAAGAATGGTGGCGGCGAAGGTGTGGATATGCCGGGCCACTTCCAGCGCCCGCGCCGGACGAGCGCGCAGGCGCTGCAGGTAATCGGCGGAGGCTCGCCGTTCGGTGCCGCGTACACAGTAAAAGTACAGAGTGATGGGATACAGGCAGGCACGAGCGATGCCGCGCCCGCCATGACGGGCGATGCCGCCGATCAAACGGATGGCGAAGCGCCCGCCGCCTTCCGGACGATGCTTCCAGTCCGGCTCGTTCATGCGCAGGCGTCGCCTTCGGCCAGCACCAGTTCACCGCGCACCAGCAACAGGTCTTCGCGCAAGACGCGGAACTTCCAGCGTGGCTCCTGCCCTTCCAGCTCCACCCGGGCCTGCTCATCCGGCAGCAGCGGTGCCATGAACTTCACCTGCGGCAGGCGCAATGCACCAATTGCATGCCCGCTCGCCGCGGCCACTGCCAACAACACCTGTTCCAGCACAACCACCCCGGGCACCAACGGCCGGCCCGGAAAATGGCCGGGCAGGCAGGGATGATCGGAGGGAATGCTGAAGTGCATGGCGTTCTGTACCCGCTATTTTTCGGACAGGATACCGGCGCGTCCCGGTTCAGCGCAGCAGGTCGCGCCAGAACGCCGGGCCGAGCTGGCCCATCTGGCGGATGAAATCCCAGGCATTGCGGTAAGGCCGATGCGGGAACAACTGCGAGCGCACCGCATATTCCATGGCGAAGAAGCCACCGATCAGCCCCCAATCGGCGATATTCGCGCACCACGACCATTGCTCGTGGGTCACCGGCCACCACGGCTGCAGGCCGAATGCAGCCAGCAGGCCACCGGGCACCACGCTCATCGCCAAGCCCAGGTTGACCAGCGCCAACAGCACCAGCACCAGCGCCCAAGCGCCGCTGAGGCGGCGCGTATAGCGCTCCAGCTCGGCTGTCACCGGCATGCCGGCGCGCACGTACAGCGCCTGCACGATGCGGGTGATCAGCGGAATCTGCCCGGGCAGCAGTGAACGCGCAAAACCCCACGCAACCAGCAGCGGGAATACCACCGGCGGAGCCAGCAGCAGCATCCACGCCCAAGCCGAGCCGCCCAGCCACCACAGCAGCGCACAACACGCCGCCAGCACGCCCAGCGCCCAAGACTGGCGTCGCGCAAGCGGCTCCAGCAGGCATAGCAGGACCAGCCCGGCCAGCGCAGCCGCTGCCCACATGCCTTCATTGCGCAGGCTGGCCACGTGCGACAGCACCGGATAGGCCAGCAGCAGGATCACCCGCAGCGCCAGCGCCACCGGCCCGTGGCCGGGTTCATGGCTGGCGGCGGTCACGCCGTTCAGACCGTCTTGTTGGCTTGGATATGAGCCGACAGGGCACGCAACGAGCCGAAAATGCGCCGGTTGTCTTCATTGTCCGAGCGCAGCTGGAAGCCGTAGCGCTTGCTGATGGCCAGGGCCAGTTCCAGCGCGTCGATCGAATCCAGGCCCAATCCGTCGTTGAACAGCGCTGCTTCCGGGTCGATCTGGGCCGGGTCTTGATCTTCCAGGTTCAGGCTCTCGACCAGCAGCCCTGCCAGCTCGCGTTCGGCTTCATTTTGTTGCGACATTTCCACATCCACGGCAAATCAGACCCGCAACGATCCGGCATCGCCGACTGTTGCGCAAGCATGACAGGTCCAGCACGCGGGGTATCATTGCCGTCTCTGCAATGCCCGATACGCCCTGCAATGACGTTTCCGCTCCACTCCCGCCGCCAATTCCAGCTGCACGCCAACCGCCGTTCCGCCAATGTCACGGGGGGCTGAGATGAATGCCCAGACGTCTCCGGCGGCGGCCGCCGCGCTGCAGATCGACTATGCCGATCCCGTCCAGCTGCCAGCCCTGCTGGCTGATCCGCAGGTGCTGGCGATCTTTGGTTTCCAGGCCGGGGACGGCGCTGCCGCCAGCGATGACCCACGCTATCTGCAGGTAGGCCTGCAGCCAGACGGTGTGGCCCAGTTGGAAGTCTGGCGCAGCGACAAGCCGGTCAGCTGCGGCCGCGAGGCCAACGGTGTGGCCTGGGCCAGCGACGGCGCGCTGATGTTCGGTGCGCTGCAGATCGATGAAAGCCAGCATGGCGGTATCGTTGGCGCCTCCGAGCATGCCTATGCACGCATGCTGGAAGCCCTGCCGGCGCATGCCTATCCGCACCTGCTGCGGATCTGGAACTACCTGGACGCGATCACCGACGGCGAGGACGACAGTGAGCGCTACCGCGAATTCTGCGTTGGCCGTGCACGTGGCATCGGTGCCATCGACACCACCACCCTGCCGGCTGCCACCGCCATCGGTCGGGTCGATGGTGTGCGCGTGCTGCAGGTCTACTGGCTGGCCGCGCGCGAGGCCGGCACGCCGCTGGAAAACCCGCGTCAGGTCAGCGCCTACCGTTATCCGCGCCAGTACGGTCGGCAATCGCCGAGCTTCGCCCGCGCCATGCTGGCGGCAAGCGGCAGTCGCTTGCCATTGCTGCTGTCAGGCACTGCCAGCGTGGTTGGCCATGCCACCCTGCATGGCGACTGCACTGAGCGCCAGCTGCAGGAAACCTTCGCCAATTTCGAAGCCTTGATCGGCGCGGCACGCGCGCACCGCCCGGGTTTGCCGGCGCAGTTCGGCGACGGCAGCCGGCTCAAGGTCTACGTGCGCGACGCCACTGAAATCGACGACGTGCGTGCAGCCTTGGCCGCGCATCTGCCACCCGGGGTGCCTTACATCATGTTGCATGCGGCGGTATGCCGACGCGACTTGCGGGTAGAGATCGACGGCGTCCACGACGCCTGATCAAGTACCTTCGACAAGCGCGCCTGTGACAGGCGCGCTCACTGCAGATTCGCCAGCTGCAGTCCTACAGCCCCGCCTCAGTGCCGCAACAGCGCCAGTACCGCGTCACGCGGCAGCTTGCCGGTGTCGTTGCGCGGCAACACCGCCACCTTGCGCAGTGGGCGCGGCAGGAACACCGGGTCCATGAACTCGCGTAGTTCGCGCAGGATATCGGCCTCTTCACGCTCAGGCGCCACCACCAACGCGGCGATGCGGCCGACCGCATGGCCGGGCTCGGGCTCCAACTGCACCACCACCGCATCCACCACGCCGGGCACCGCCTGCAGCTTGCGGGTGAGATCGCCCAACGAGGCACGCTTGCCGGCGATCTCCAGCAAGTCGGCACGGCGGCCACGCAGCACGAAGCGGTCACCCGGCAGCAGTTCCACCAGATCCGCCAGATTTACGGGTGTGGGCAGATGCGCCGCATGCACCCGCGTGCCGTCGGGCTGGGGCTCCAGACGCACGCCCGGCAGCAGGCTCCAGGCGGTTTCGCTGGCCGTACGGCGACGCGCGAAGATGCAGGTCTCGGTGGAGCCGAACATCTCCCGCACCTCGGTGGCGAATACCTGTTCCGCAGCCGCCGCCAGTTCCTGTGACAGTGGCGCGGTGGCAGTGACGATGCCTGCCAGCGGCGGCAAGCCCACGCCCGATTCGACCAAGGCCTTGAGGTGCACCGGCGTGGTGATCAGCACGCGCGGCGCCTGCACCTGCTGCAGCGCCAGCACAACGTCCTGCGGAAAGAACGGACGCCCGGCCTGCAGCGTCGCCGGTGCCAGCAGGGGCAGCAGCACCGCCATCTCCATGCCGTACATGTGCTGCGACGGCACCGTCGCCACCAGCGCAGGCTGTGCATCCCCCCACAGGCTCTGCAAGGCCTGCAGGTTCTGCGCGGTACTGCTCAGGAACGAACCCCAGGTCTTGTTGTTGGCGCTGGGCGCGCCGGTGCTGCCGGAAGTGAAACCGATCGCCACCAGTTGATCGGCCGCCAGTTGCGGAATCTCGCCATCCAGGCGCGGCAGTTCGGCGGGCAGCACAAAGCTGCCTGCTGGCAACGGCTGCAGGGCATCGTCACTGAGGCAATAGGTCTGCGGATAACGCTGCTGTACATCAGCCACTACCGCATGCGCACGCGACGATGGCAGCAGGTTCACCTGGCCGCGCAGCGCTACCGCGCAGAACGCAACCAGGAAGCGATACCGGTCTTCACACAGGTTGACCGCGTGCTGACCGACCGGCAGCAGCCCAGCCACTGCCCGCACCTGCTCGAAGAAGGTCCGTAGGTCGATCGACTGACCTGGGCCGACCGCCAACAAGCGCTGCAGCTCACCATTGGCCAGCGGATGACGGGATGGAGATGACAACTGCTCGGAAACAACCGACATGCGACGACCACGACCTCGTTCGATGGATGACCCATCGCGACGGCAGCCACAACAGGGCGGCCAGCTTGGCCCTGCAAGGCCCGGCTGGCAAGCCGGGCCAAGTCCCCAGATTCAGTGATAGCCGGTTTCGGCCGTCACCTTGCCGCGGAACACCCGGTACGACCACACCGTATAGCCGAGGATCACCGGCAGCAGCAGCACCAGCCCGACCATGCTGAAGCCCAGTGACGACGCAGGCGCAGCGGCCTGCCACAGGGTCAGGTGCGGCGGCAGCAGGTAGGGCCACATGCCCAGCACCAGGCCAATGAAGCCCAGCACGAACAGCGCCAGGGTCAGCAGGAACGGCGGCAGGTCGCGCCGTGGATGCATGGCGCTGCGCCACAGCGCCACCGCCACGGCCAGGGTCAGCAGCGGCACCGGCGACAGCCACCAGAAGTTGCCATCGCTGAACCAGCGTTCCATCACCCGCGACTGCAGGAACGGCAGCCAGGTGCTGACCAGGCCCATGAACACGATCACCGCCACCATCAGCGGCCGCGTCAGCGAACGCGCCAGGGCCTGTTCACGGCCCTCGGTCTTGAGGATCAGCCAGGTGCTGCCGAGCAGCGCATAGCCGGTGACCACCGCGACCCCGGTCAGCATCGAGAACGGGCTGAACCAACCGAACGCACCGCCGCTGTAATGCCCATCCTGCATCGGCAGCCCCTGCACCAGCGCGCCCAGGATCACACCCTGCGCGAACGCCGCCAGCAGCGAGCCCATCGCAAATGACACACTCCACAGCGCGCGCGAACGATGCGCCTTGAAACGGAACTCGAAGGCCACGCCGCGGAATACCAAGCCCATCACCAGCAGCAGCACCGGCAGGTACAGGCCTGACAGCAACACCGCATATGCCTTGGGAAACGCCGCCATCAGGCCGGCACCACCGAGCACCAGCCAGGTTTCATTGCCATCCCAGATCGGCGCGGCGGTATTCATCATCACGTCGAGCTGCTGCTCGTCCTCGGCAAATGGCGCAAGGATGCCGATGCCGAGCACGAAGCCATCCAGCACCACGTACATCAGCACGCCGAAGCCAATCACCGCGAACCATGCCACCGGCAGCCAGGTTGTCATTTCCATGTCAGCGTTCCTCCAGCGGTTCATTGACACCGGACAGCGGCCGCGCGGGGGTATGCATGCCGTCGTCGCGCGGCGGCAGGTCATGTGGCTTGGGCCCACTGCGCATGATCTTGACCAGGTACCAGATGCCCCAGCCGAACACGAACAGATAGCCGATCACGTAGACCACCAGTGACAACACCGTCATCCACACGCTCTGCGTGCCGACTGCATCAGCGGTACGCAGCACGCCATAAACCACCCACGGTTGCCGGCCCATTTCGGTGACGAACCAACCCGCCACCAGCGCGACGAAACCGCTGGGCAGCATCCAGTTCCAGCCGCGCAGCAGCCATTTCGATTCCAGCAGACGCCCACGCCATAGCTGGAAGGCCGAGATCCACGCCACCAACAACATCAACGAACCGATCCCGACCATGATGCGGAACGCATAGAACACCGGCACCACCGGCGGCCGCTCGCTGGCCGGCACCGAAGTAAGCGGCGCGAACGTACCGTCCGTGCTGTGGGTCAGGATCACGCTGCCGAGCTTGGGAATGGCGATCTGGTAATCGTTGCGCTCTTCCTTTTCATTGGGCACCGCGAACACCACCAGCGGCACCCCTTCGCCGGGCTTGGCTTCATGCCAGTGCGCCTCCATCGCCGCGATCTTCATCGGCTGATGTTCCAGCGTGTTCAAGCCATGCATGTCACCAACGAATATCTGCACCGGCACCGTCAAAGCAGCGAATGCGACGGCTGCCACCAACATCTTGCGACCGGCTTCCACATGCACACCGCGGCGCAGATACCAGGCACCGACACCGCCGATGACAAAGCAGGTGGTGATGAACGAACCCAGCGCCATATGCGCCAAGCGATACGGGAATGATGGGTTGAAGACTATCTGCCACCAATCCTGCGGGTGCACGATGCCATCAACCAACGTGTAACCGGCCGGCGTATGCAGCCAGCTATTGGAAGACAGGATCCAGAACGTCGAGAACAGCGTGCCCAATGCCACCATGCAGGTAGAGAAGAAATGCAGGCGCGGCGAGACCTTTTCCCAGCCGAACAGCATCACGCCGAGGAAACTTGCTTCCAGGAAGAACGCGGTCAGCACCTCGTAGGTAAGCAAGGGGCCGATCACAGTGCCGGCCACTTCGCTCAGTCGCGGCCAGTTGGTACCGAACTGGAACGCCATGACGATACCGCTGACAACGCCCATGCCGAAGGACACGGCGAAGATCTTCTGCCAGAAGAAAAACAACTCGCGCCAGACCGGATTGCGGGTGCGCAACCAACGCCATTCGACGAAGGCCAGCCAGCTGGCCGTACCGATGGTGAAGGCCGGAAACAGCACATGAAAACTGACGACGAATCCGAATTGGATCCGGGACAACAGCAGCGCTTCCACGGGCGCTTCTCCGCGACTCTTTAATTGGGGCGATTCTGGTCCGGTATTGGTTAAGAACGGATGTGACCGGATGTCGCAGTGCGTCAAAAAGTCGCAGCAGCTGTAGCTCCCTCCCTTTGGCGCAGCCAAGGGGAGGGCTGGGGAGGGGTCAGCTTTTGGCTGGCCCGGTAGAGCCGAGCCATGCTCGGCTGGAGCCTTACCGATAAAGCCCCTGCCGAGCATGGCTCGGCACTACGCTTCTGCCACCGCCCTTCGAGGCAACCGAAACATTGCCGATTCCGGCAGCTCACCCGCCGAACCCTGCCTCCATGACCTGTGGCCCAGCCCGCCGCATTGGCCTGCTGCTACGCTTGGCCAGTTCTCTTCACCGGTGCCCAATGATGCCCAAGCTGCTGCCCCTGTCCCTGCTGTTGTTGACCGCTTTCGGCAGCGCCCATGCCGCGCCCACGCCGATCACCATCGAGCAGGCCATGGCCAACCCGGACTGGATCGGGCCGCCGGTGGAATCGGCCTGGTGGTCGTGGAACGGCCAGCAGGTCGAATACACGCTCAAGCGCCAGGGCAGCGCGGTCCGCGACAGCTTCCGCCTGCCGGTGAGTGGTGGCGTTGGCCAACAGGTCGCCGATGACCAGCGCGGCACCCTTGATGCCGCCGACCGCGTCTATGACAGCAGCCGCCAGCGCATGGCCTTCGTCCGCAACGGCGACGTGTTCATGCGCGACCTGCGCAACGGTACGCTGACCCAGCTGACCCGCAGCAACGAGCGTGCCGGTGGCGTCAATTTCGCCAGCGACGGCGGCGTTATCTGGGAAGTGGGCAACAACTGGTTCCACTGGAATCCGCGCAACAACATCACCAGCCAGGTCGCCCAGCTGAAGGCTGACAAGAATCCGGCCGACGCGCCCAAGGCCGACGTACTGCGCGACCAGCAGATGCGCACCCTGTCCACCCTGCGCACCGATCGCGCCCAGCGCGAGGAACTGCGCGAGCAGGGCGAGCGTTGGCGCCAGGCCGACCCGACCCGTGCGCCGGCACCGATCTTCCTCGGCGCCGATGTCGAGATCGTCGACAGCGCGCTGTCGCCCGATGCCCGCCACCTGATCGTGGTCACCAAGCCCAAGGGCTACGAGGAAGGCCGCGGCGGCAAGATGCCGCTGTACGTGACCGAGTCCGGCTACGAAGAAGCCGAAGACACCCGCACCCGCGTTGGCCGCAACAATCCCGAGCCGCATGCGTTCTGGCTGGCCGATGCGGCAACCGGCAAGGTCGAAGCGCTGTCGCTGGACAACCTGCCCGGCATCGCCACCGATCCGCTGGCCGAGCTGCGCCGCAAGGCCGGCAAGGACGCGCTCAAGGGCAATCGTCCGCTGGAACTGATGAGCGAGTTCATGGGCGGCGGCATCCGTTGGAACGCCGACGGCAGCCAGGCCGCACTGATGCTGCGCGCCAACGACAACAAGGACCGCTGGATCGCCACCACCAGCGCCAGCAGCGCACGCCTGGAGAACCGCCACCGCCTGACCGACGGCGGCTGGATCAACTGGGGCTTCAACGATTACGGCTGGATGCCCGATGGCCGCACTCTGTGGCTGCTGTCCGAGGAATCCGGCTATTCGCACCTGTACACGCAGACCGGCAGTAGCAAGCCCAAGGCGATCACCTCGGGCAACTGGGAAACCTCGGCTCCGGTGATCAGCGCCGACGGCAACAGCTTCTACTTCGTCTGCAACCAGAAGTGGCCGGGCGACTACGAAGTCTGCAACGTCAACGCCAACGGCGGTGCCGTGCGCGAAGTGACCGCGCTCGATGGCGTGGAAGATTTCAGCCTGTCGCCGGATGGCCAGCAGCTGCTGGTGCGCTATTCCGCGGCCTATCTGCCTGCGCAGATCGCGGTGCTGCCGACCAGCGGCGGCGAAGCACGCAAGCTGACCGACACCCGCAGTGCCGAGTTCAAGGCCCGCGAGTGGGTGCAGCCGCAGATGGTGCAGGTGCCATCCAAGCACGGTGCCGGCCATGTCTGGGCCAAGTACTACGGCCCGGAAAAGCTCGAACCGGGCAAGCAGTACCCGATCGCCATGTTCGTGCACGGCGCCGGCTACCTGCAGAACGTGCATGCGCGTTATCCCACCTACTTCCGCGAGCAGATGTTCCACAACCTGCTGGTGCAGAAGGGTTACATCGTGCTGGACATGGACTACCGCGGCAGCGAAGGCTATGGCCGCGATTGGCGCACCGCCATCTACCGCAACATGGGCCATCCGGAGTTGAATGACTATCTGGACGGCTTGGATTGGCTGGTGGAAACCAAGCAGGGTGACCGCGCCCATGCCGGCATCTACGGCGGCTCCTACGGCGGCTTCATGACCTATATGGCGCTGTTCCGCTCGCCGGGTACGTTCAAGGCTGGTGCGGCGTTGCGCCCGGTTGGTGATTGGCACCAGTACAACCACGCCTATACCGCCAACATCCTCAACACCCCGGACATCGACCCGGAGGCTTACCGCATCTCCTCGCCGATCGAATATGCCGAAGGCCTGCAGGACAACCTGCTGATCGCGCACGGCATGATGGATGACAACGTGTTCTTCCAGGACTCGGTCAACATGACCCAGAAGTTGATCGAGCTGCACAAGGACAACTGGTCGATCGCGCCCTACCCGCTGGAGCGTCACAGCTATACGCGTGCCGATTCCTGGCTGGACCAGTACAAGCGCATCCTCAAGTTGTTCGAACAGGAACTGAAGTAAGCATCAACAAGGGCGCCGCGAGGCGCCCTTGTTGTTTGTGGGTCAGGCTTTGCTCCCTCCCTTTGGCGTAGCCAAGGGGAGGGTTGGGGAGGGGTGCTCTTGATCTTGATCTTGATCTTGATCTTGTTCCGCTCCTGCCTACGCAGCACCCCACCGCCACCCAAGCCTCCAGTACCATTCCCCACACGGAGCCCTATCCGCAGGAAGCACATGTCCACCGCAGAAAACCCCATCCGCATCGTCACCGCCGTCATCCTCGATCCGCAGCAACGCGTGCTGGTCGTGCGCAAGCATGGCTCGGATACCTTCATCCAGCCCGGCGGCAAGCGCGAACCCGGCGAGGATGCATTGCAGACCCTGGCACGTGAGCTCCACGAAGAGCTCGGTGTCCACGTCGACAGCAGCAGTGCACTGGCACTTGGCAGCTTCGAAGACCTTGCCGTGAACGAACCAGGCCGCCGTGTGCAGGGCGAATCCTTCCTGGTAAGCATCATCGGCATGCCGCAGGTGCAGGCGGAAATTGCCGAGCTGAAGTGGATACCGCTACAGCCACCGCACGGCGTGAAGCTCGCGCCGCTGAGTGCGCTGCATGTATTGCCTGCAACGTGCGCCGCGTTGTCCTCCTCAAAGAAAGCCGACTGAACCCAGGAACGATCCACCAGAACATCCGTAGCGAGCCACCGTGAATTCACCCCAGCTCCCACCAATCCCGGCCACGCCCTCCGCAGCGGCCTCGTTCATCGCCGTCACCGCCAAGCTCTCGCTGGTGATGGCTGCGTTGGCCATTGTCTGCAGCCTGCTGCAACTGCTGGCAGTGGTCCTGATGGGCCGCCTGGACATCCTGCAGGCCATGCAGAACGAAGGCCTGCCGGTAACCCCAGGCATGCTCTGGCTCGGTGAGCACGCACTCTCGCTGAGCGTGCTGGGCCTGCTGCTGTCGATCGCGTTTCTGGCGGTGTCGTGGGCCTTGCTCAAGCACCGCGAATGGGGCCGGATCGGCTTCATCGTCTTTCTGGTGCTGGTGGCCTTGGCCAACTTCGCCTTCCTGCCGCTGATCCACGGCATGTTCGAGAGCATGCAGGCGATGGTGCCTGCCGACTTCCTCAATTCACCACAAGGCCTGGAAATGCGCGTGCAACTGCGCGTTGGCCTGTGGACTTCGCTGATCACCGGCATCGCTGCCGCGCTGGCGTTGGCCGTGCTGCATGCGTGGCTGGTGATCAAGCTGCGTCGCCCCGACGTTCGCGCCCTGTTTCGTTGAGTCCCCCGGAGTTTGCATGTCCGTCCCACGTTACCTGTCCGCCCTCGCCAGCGGCCTGCTCGCGCTGAGCGCGCTACCGGCCGCTGCGGCCAACCTCAGCTGCGGCAGCTATACCGCCGAACAGGGCTCGGCCCGCTTCGTGATCGAAAGCAGCAGCCAGGCTTCGATGCGCTATGAAGGGCTGGCACCCACCCAGTACGTGATCCGCCAGCAGGGCAACACCCTGCATGCTGCCGACGTATCCAATGGCTTCAGCACCGAATACAGCCTCAGCCGCGACGGCAAACGCATCACCGGCAGCCTTGGCGACTACGTGCTGGCTGCCAGCAGCAGCTGCAAAACCGCGCCTACGCCGGCCGCAGGCAGCTGCCGTGCCGATATCGACAGCTGCATCGAGAATGCCAGCGCAGCAACGCCGCTGCAGCTGCGCCAGTGGTGCCAGGAAGACCTGCCCTTCGCCTGCGAGCGCCTGCTGTCCAGCTACCGCGATGAGGCCCAGGCCGCACAACAGGCCGCAACGCCGGACCCGGATCTGGAAGAGCCTGCCGTCTGCAAGGAAGGCAACCCGCAGTACAACGAAGCGGCCTGCCTGGCAGCGGCCAAGGAAGTCCTCGGCATCGCCATGGCCAAGGCGCTGGCCGGTGCCTTGAGCAGCAACACCGCGGTCCTGCCCGAGCCACGTTTGAATGAACTGCTGCAGCTGTGCCGCAGTCACCCGGATGCAGGCTTCTGCAGCGAGGTCGCCGACGCGCACTGGGATGCCGGGCGCTACCTGCCCGCGCGCGATGCGCTGCAGCTGGCCTGTAAGGCCGGCGCCGACGAGATGACCTGCAAGCGCGCACAAGCGCTGGCTGCATTGAGCGCCACCGACCTTGAAGTCGGCCCCGCCAGCAGCCTGCCCTGCGGCGACTACAAGGCCAGCACCGGCCTGATGGACGAGCTCGGTTTCGGCAACGATGGCCTGGTCACGATGGGCATGGGCAGCGAGCTGCGCGCACGCCTGCAGGATGGCGCCATCCATATCCGCCACGACAAGGGTGGCGACTTCGTGCTCAAGCCGCTGCGCAACGGCGGCCTGCTCGGCATCGACAGCTGGAACCGCTATGCCGTTTACCAACGCACTGGCGGTAACAAGCAGTGCAGCGCACCGAAGGTATTCGTCGAACTGCCGCTGCCGCAGGATTGCCCAGTGGGCAGTGATCCGCAGGCCTGCTGCGACAGCGGCAAGCTACAGGGCTGCAATACCCTTGGCCACCGCCATGCGCTGGCCGGCGACTGGCAGGCAGCCGCGCCGGCTTACCAGAAGCTATGCCAGGCCGGTGTGCGCGTTGGCTGTGAGAACCTGCGCAGCGTCTACGAGAACACCGGCGACGAAGACATCCCCGGCAAACTGCTGTCCATCTGCAAGCGCGACGGCAAGGGCACCCATGTGGCCTGCGATGTCTACGAGACCACCAACTGGGCAATGGCCGGCCTGGGTGCACAGTTGATGCGCGCCGCCGAAGACCTCGACAACGAAGAAGACGCCGACGCACCGGCGCCGCCCAGCAAGGGCAAATCGCTGCGCAAGTAGGGCCTGGGGCGCAGGCCGCGGCAGCGGCCCGCGCTACAGTACGCACATGAACGAATTCGACCGCGTACGCGACTATCTGACCGGCCTGCAGGACCGCATCTGCGCCGCCATCGAGCAGGCCGACGGCCAGGCCCGTTTCAACGAGGACCGCTGGCAGCGCGCCGAAGGCGGCGGTGGCCGCACCCGCATCCTGCGCGATGGCGCGGTGTTCGAGCAGGCCGGCATCGGCTTCTCCGACGTCGCCGGCACCCGCCTGCCACCCTCAGCCTCCGCCAACCGCCCAGAGCTCGCAGGAGCGTCCTGGCGCGCCTGTGGCGTGTCGCTGGTATTCCACCCCAGCAACCCCTACCTGCCGACCACCCACGCCAACGTGCGCTACTTCCAGGCCGAACTGGATGGCAAGACGGTGGCGGCCTGGTTCGGCGGCGGCTTCGACCTGACCCCGTTCTATCCCTTCGACGAGGATGTGCAGCACTGGCACAGGGTTGCACGCGAACTGTGCGCGCCTTACGGCGAAGACCGCTATGCCGCGCACAAGCGCTGGTGCGATGAATATTTCTTCCTCAAGCACCGCAATGAAACGCGCGGCGTTGGCGGCCTGTTCTTCGACGACCTGCACGCTGACTTCGAAACCGACTTCGCCTACCTGCAGGCGGTTGGCGACGGCTTCCTTGATGCCTACCTGCCCATCGTCGAACGCCGCAAGGACACGCCATATGGCGAACGTGAGCGCGAGTTCCAGCTATACCGCCGTGGCCGCTACGTCGAGTTCAACCTGGTCTACGACCGCGGCACCTTGTTCGGCCTGCAGAGTGGCGGCCGCAGCGAGAGCATCCTGATGAGCCTGCCACCGCGCGTGCGCTGGGAGTACGGATACACCCCCGACAGCGGCAGCGACGAAGCGCGCCTGGCCGAATACCTGGTCCCGCGCGACTGGCTGTAGTGCCGAGCCATGCTCGGCAGGGGCTTTACACGCAGCCTTGTGGGAGCGGCGTCAGCCGCGAAGCCATCAAGAATGAAATCGCGGCAATGCCTGCAATCGGATGGACCACCAGCTTCGCGGCTTACGCCGCTCCTACAACACCTTTGCCGAGCCTGGCTCGGCCCAACCAGTCTTTATTGAGAATGATGGTGATGTTGGCGGTGGGTTACAGCAGCGCCAGGTCAACATAATCCACGTCGTCGCA
>NZ_JBRRDY010000033.1:0-56871 GCF_056759935.1 Stenotrophomonas sp. STEN035 | reverse complement strand
GCCAAAGCCCAAGCCAAAGCCAAAGCCAAAGCCAAAGCCAAAGCCAAAGCCAAAGCCAAAGCCAAAGCCAAAGCCAAAGCCAACGCCCTCGCATCCCGCGATCCCGCTTCCGTCAGCAGCTTCCGCGCCGCAGCCCGCGCTTCCATGCTCACCTCGGCACCGCCCAGCATGCGCGCCAGCTCTTCCTCGCGGCCCTTGGCGTCAAGCAGTTCAACCGCGCTCTGGGTCATGCCTTCCACCGGCGCCTTGCTTACCCGGTAATGGGAATGGCCCTTGGAGGCGACCTGCGGCAGATGGGTCACGCACAGCACCTGACGGCGTTCGCCCAGGGCGCGCAGCTTCTTGCCGACGATGTCGGCGATGGCGCCGCCGATGCCGGAGTCCACTTCGTCGAAAACCATGGTCGGCACGGCGTCCAGACCTAGTGCGGCGACTTCGATGGCCAGTGAGATGCGCGACAACTCACCGCCGGAGGCGACCTTGCGCAGGGCGCGGGCTGGCTGGCCGGCGTTGGCGGCGACCAGGAACTCGACCCGCTCGGCACCATTCGGGTCCGGGCGCAGCTGTGCCTGCGGCTCCAACTCGATCCGGAACTGACCGCCACCCATGCCCAGCTCGCCGATCAGCGTGGTGGTGGTGTCGGACAGTGAGGTGGCAGCGGCCTGGCGGCTGCTGGAAAGGATCGCAGCCACGGCTTGCCAGCGGGCAGCGGCCTTGTCGATCTCGCCGGCCAGCTTGGCCAGGCGCTCGTCGGCACCTCGTAGTTGTTCCAGTTCGGTTTCGAGGCAGTCGCGGGTGGCGGCGAGCTCTTCCATTGGCACGCGGTGCTTGCGGGCCAAGTCGTGCAGACGGCTTAGCCGACGCTCGATGTCCTCGAAGGCTTCCGGGTCGCTGTCCAGGTCGTCCTGTACCCGGTCCAGCTGGGCAAGCGCTTCGTGCAGCTGGATGCCGGCGGCATCCAGCATGGCGTCGACCTCGCCGAGGCGAGCGTCGTGCTGGCTGACCCTGCCCAGTTCGTGGCGTACCTGCTGCAGCAGCGACAACAGCGAAGGGCCGTCTTCATCGCCATTGAGCAGGCCGCCGGCGCGCTGGCAGGCTTCGATCAGTGCGGTGGAATGCGCCTGGCGGCGGTGGCTGGCGCCCAGCGCGACGATTGCCGCAGGCTCCAGGTCTTCGCGTTGTAGTTCGCCGAGCTGGTGCTCAAGAAAGCCGATCCGGTCGGAGACATCGCCCTGCTGCGACAGCGCGTCACGCTTGTCCAGAAGAGCTTGCCATTGGGCGGCAGCGCTGCGCACGGCGCCGCGCTCAGCTTCATTGCGGGCAAATGCGTCCAGCAGGGCGAGCTGGCTGGGCCGCGACAGCAGCGCCTGCTGGTCGTGCTGGCCGTGGATTTCGACCAGGAAACTGGCCAATTCCGACAGCTGCGACACCGGTACCGGGCGGCCGTTGATGAAGGCGCGGGAGCCGCCATCGGCGCGGATCACCCGCCGCAGCTGGCATTGCTCCTCGTCGTCGAGCTCGTTGTCGCGCAGCCAGCTGCGCGCCGGGGCGTCGTCGTCCAGGCTGAATTCGGCCGACAGCTCGGCGCGGCTGGCGCCGTGGCGGACCACGCCGGAGTCGGCGCGCAGGCCGGACAGGAAGCCTAAAGCGTCCACCATCAATGACTTGCCGGCGCCGGTCTCACCGGAAACGACAGTCATGCCTGGGCCGAACTCGAGTTCGGTGGCGCGGACAACGGCAAAATCCTTGATCGATAGATGTCTGAGCATGGCGGGCAGGTCTAGGGGCCGCGCAAAGCTAGCATGCGGGCCGGGCAGGTCAATGTAGGACAGGCGATGGCCGGCCCAGATTAGGAACAATGCGTCTCATGGAGTGAGTCGGAGCCTTGAAACTTTCGGTACAGCCCACATACGGGTCGGGGTAGGCGGCAGAACATCCGCCAAGGAACCGAAAATGAACCAAGAGCACACTGAATTCGACCCCGAGAACGCCGCCATGGGCGGTGACGACGCGCACCACGACCAGATCGAGGCGCTGCGCGCCGAGCTGGAGCAGGTCAAGGCCGAATCGCTGCGCGAGCGCGCCGATCTGGACAACCAGCGCAAGCGCGTGGCCCGCGACATCGACCAGGCCCGCAAGTTCGCCAACGAGAAGCTGCTTGGCGACCTGCTGCCGGTGTTCGACAGCCTCGATGCAGGCTTGGCTGCCGCTGGCAGCGAGCCCAATCCGCTGCGCGAAGGTATGGAACTGACCTACAAGCAGCTGCTCAAAGTAGCCGCTGACAACGGTCTGGTCCTGCTGGACCCGGCCGGCCAGGCCTTCAATCCGGAGCATCATCAGGCCATCAGCCAGGTGCCGGCACCGGCAGGCGTGGCCCCGGGCGCGGTAGTGACCGTGTTCCAGAAGGGCTACCTGCTCAACGAACGTCTGCTGCGGCCGGCGTTGGTTGTGGTGGCCCAGGCCGACTGATCGGCCGCGCTGGCTGGCCGCTGCCTAAATCAGGCGCAGCCGCCGGCAAACAGTGTTCCGGGGATGACTTGAATGTCATCAGGTCCTTCCCCATATCCCATTCATCCCCGGCGGCTGCCGGCAAACGAATACTCAGGAGTCCCCCATGGGCAAGATCATTGGTATCGACCTCGGCACCACCAACTCGTGCGTGGCGATCATGGACGGCGGCAAGGCCCGCGTCATTGAAAACTCGGAAGGCGACCGCACCACGCCCTCCATCGTCGCCTACACCAAGGACGGCGAAGTACTGGTGGGTGCCTCGGCCAAGCGTCAGGCCGTCACCAACCCGAAGAACACCTTCTACGCGGTGAAGCGCCTTATCGGCCGCAAGTTCACCGACGCCGAAGTACAGAAGGACATCGCCCACGTGCCGTACGGCATCCTGGCGCATGACAACGGCGACGCATGGGTACAGACCAGCGATGCCAAGAAGATGGCACCGCAGGAAATTTCTGCCCGCGTGCTGGAAAAGATGAAGAAGACCGCCGAAGACTTCCTCGGTGAAAAGGTCACCGAAGCGGTCATCACCGTGCCGGCCTACTTCAACGACAGCCAGCGCCAGGCCACCAAGGACGCAGGCCGCATCGCCGGTCTGGACGTCAAGCGCATCATCAACGAGCCGACCGCGGCTGCCCTGGCCTATGGCCTGGACAAGGGTGACAACAAGGACCGCAAGATCGTTGTGTACGACCTGGGCGGCGGCACCTTCGACGTGTCGATCATCGAGATCGCCAACGTCGACGGTGAGAAGCAGTTCGAAGTGCTGGCCACCAACGGTGACACCTTCCTGGGCGGCGAAGATTTCGACAACCGCGTCATCGAGTACCTGGTTGAAGAGTTCCAGAAGGACCAGGGCATCGACCTGCGCAAGGACCCGTTGGCCCTGCAGCGCCTGAAGGACGCCGCTGAGCGCGCCAAGATCGAGCTTTCGTCCGCGCAGCAGACCGAAGTGAACCTGCCGTACGTCACTGCAGACGCTTCCGGTCCGAAGCACCTGAACATCAAGCTGACCCGCGCCAAGCTGGAAAGCCTGGTCGAAGAGCTGATCAAGAAGTCGATCGAGCCGTGCCGCGTTGCGTTGAATGACGCCGGCCTGCGTTCGAGCGACATCAGCGAAGTGATCCTGGTCGGTGGTCAGACCCGCATGCCGAAGGTGCAGCAGGCTGTTACCGAGTTCTTCGGCAAGGAACCGCGCAAGGACGTCAACCCGGACGAAGCCGTGGCATTGGGTGCTGCGATCCAGGGCGGCGTGCTGGGCGGCGACGTCAAGGACGTGCTGCTGCTGGACGTGACCCCGCTGTCGCTGGGTATCGAGACCATGGGTGGTGTGTTCACCAAGATCATCGAAAAGAACACCACCATCCCGACCAAGGCCTCGCAGACCTTCTCGACCGCTGAGGACAACCAGTCGGCCGTGACCGTGCACGTGTTGCAGGGTGAGCGCGAGCAGGCCCGTTACAACAAGTCGCTGGCCAAGTTCGACCTGTCCGGCATCGAGCCGGCACCGCGTGGCATGCCGCAGGTTGAGGTGTCCTTCGACATCGACGCCAACGGCATCCTGCACGTGTCGGCCAAGGACAAGAAGACCAACAAGGAACAGAAGGTCGAGATCAAGGCCGGTTCGGGTCTGTCCGAGGAAGAGATCGCACGCATGGTCGCCGACGCGGAAGCCAACCGCGAAGAAGACAAGAAGTTCCAGGAGCTGGTGCAGACCCGCAACCAGGCTGACGGTCTGATCCACGCCACCCGCAGCGCCATCACCGAGCATGGCAGCAAGGTTGGCGGCGACGTGATCGGCAAGGTTGAGGCCGCACTGGCCGATCTGGAAACCGCGATGAAGGGCGACGACAAGGCACAGATCGAAGCCAAGTCGAAGTCGCTGGAAGAAGCCGGTCAGGCACTGTTTGCCGCCGCTTCGGCTGGTGAACAGGGCGGTCCGGCTCCGGGCGGCGACGCCGGTGCCCAGTCCAATGACGACGTAGTGGACGCTGAGTTCACCGAAGTCAAGGACGACAAGAAGTAAGCAAGGCCGGAGTTGTACCTGGGGATTCGGGATTCGGAACTACTGTTCCGGCTTCCGGATCCCCTTCCGGTATCTGCAATACCAGGCTTTCCGTCCCTGATTCTCAACCCCGATTACAGAACCTCATGTGCCAATGAAACGCGATTATTACGAAGTACTGGGCGTAGCCCGCACCGCCACCGATGAAGAGCTGAAGAAGGCCTATCGCCGTTGCGCGATGAAGCACCACCCGGACCGCAACCCGGGCGATGCTGCCGCTGAATCCGCCTTCAAGGAGTGCAAGGAGGCGTACGAAACCCTGTCCGACGGCAATAAGCGGCGCATGTATGACGCCCACGGCCACGCTGCGTTTGAACACGGCATGGGCGGTGGTGGCGGTGGTCCGGGTGGTCCGGACATGAATGATATTTTTGGCGACATCTTCGGCAATATTTTTGGCGGAGGTGGCGGCGGTCCGCGTCAGCCGCGTCGCGGTGCCGACATCGGCTACGTGATGGAGTTGGACCTGGAAGAAGCGGTGGCCGGCGTTGAGCGCCGCATCGAGATCCCGACCCTGGCCGAGTGCGGTGATTGCGACGGCAGCGGCTCGGAAGACCGCAAGGTCGAGACCTGTAATGTCTGCGGTGGTCGTGGCCAGGTGCGTGTGCAGCGCGGCATCTTCGCCATGCAGCAGGCCTGCCATAACTGTGATGGTCGAGGTCAGATCATCAGCAAGCCGTGCAAGACCTGCCACGGTAACGGTCGCATCGAAGAAGACAAGGTGTTGTCGGTCAAAGTGCCGGCAGGCGTTGATACCGGCGACCGCATCCGGCTGCAGGGCGAGGGCGAAGCTGGCCCGGCCGGTGCACCGGCAGGCGATCTGTACGTTGAAGTGCGCGTGCGCGAGCATGCCATCTTCACCCGTGATGGCGACGACCTGCACTGCGAAGTGCCGGTGCGCATCTCGCAGGCAGCGCTGGGCGACGCGATCCGCGTGGCAACCTTGGGCGGCGAAGCGGAGATCCGCATCCCGGCCGAGACCCAGACCGGCAAGCTGTTCCGTCTGCGTGGCAAGGGCGTCAAGTCGGTGCGCAGCCGCACCGAAGGCGACCTGTACTGCCGCGTCGTGGTGGAAACCCCGGTCAACCTGACGGCCGAGCAGCGCAAGTTGCTGGAGCAGTTTGAAGCCACCTTCAGCGGCGAAGAAGCACGCAAGCACTCGCCGAAGTCGGCGACCTTCATCGACGGCGTGAAGGGCTTCTGGGAACGCATGAAGTCCTGATGCGTCACCTGTAGTGCCGAGCCATGCTCGGCAATGGCGTTACCGATGGAACTTCTATCGAGCATGGCTCGGCACTACATGAATCAAAGCCGCAGCTTGCTGCGGCTTTTTTCGTTATGCCATCTGCTATTGGTTGCGCGCGCAAGCGTATGCAGTCGCGCCTTGTCCTGCGGACGTAGAATAGGGCGATGAACGAAGTCGACCATAGCCATCTCGTGCACGGTCGTCGGCAACGCCCGGATGGGCCGTCGCCGGTGGACGTGATTTCCGTGCAATCCCAGCTGGTCTACGGCCATGCCGGCAACAGCGCGGCAGTGCCGCCGCTGCGTGCCCTGGGCCTGCGCGTCGCCGAAATTCCCACCACCTTGCTGAGCAACGCGCCGTTCTACGCGACGCTGCGGGGCCGCGTGCTGCCTGCAGACTGGTTCGCCGAACTTCTGCAGGGAGCCAGCGAACGGGGCCTGCCGCAGCGAGCCGGTGCCTTGGTTTCAGGCTACTTCGGCAGCGTCGCCAACGGCGCCGCGTTTGCTGATTGGCTGGACGAAGTGCTGCCGCAATCGCCGCAGCTGCGTTACTGCCTGGACCCGGTGATCGGCGATACCCATACCGGCCCTTATGTTGAGCCGGGGCTGGAAAAGATCTTCATCGAGCGCCTGCTGCCGCATGCCTGGCTGGTCACGCCCAATGCCTTCGAGCTGGGCCGGTTGACTGGCTTGCCTGCGCTGGAACAGGACGACGCCATCGCCGCCTCGCGCAAGCTGCTGGAGCGCGGGCCGGAATGGGTTATCGCACATTCGGTGTCCGGTGATCCGGGCGAGTTGGTGACCTTGGCCATTGGCCGCGAGCAGATCTGGCGTTGGACGTCGCCGCATCTGCCGGTGGATGTGGCCGGCACCGGTGACGTGTTGATGTCGCTGCTGGTCGCCTTCCTGCTCAAGGGCCATAGCTTCGAGGACGGCGTGAGCCGCGCCATCGCCGGCGTGCATGCGGCGTTGGAAGCGACCCTGGCCACCGGCGTGGAGGAGTTCGACGTGCTGGCCGCTGCTCCGGCCGCGTTGGGTACCCCGTACCGCTTCCGCGCCGAGCGTCTGGCGTGACCATGCGTCCAGTCATCGGCATCGTCGGCAGCGGCGGTGCCTTTGGACGTTGGTTGCGTGGCTTCTTCGAATCGCGCATGGGCTTGCAGGTGATCGGTCACGATCCGGTCGATGCGGACTCGCAGACGCCGGAGCAGTTGCTGGAACGGGCCGATGTGCTGCTGTTCTCGGCACCGATCCGGCATACGCCTGCGCTGATCCGTGACTACATCCGCCAATCGGCCGGACGTGAGCGCGGCAAACTGTGGCTGGATGTCACCTCGATCAAGGCCGAGCCGGTGGCGGCGATGCTGGAATCACAGGCCTCGGTCGCCGGCCTGCATCCGATGACTGCGCCGCCCAAGGCGCCGACCTTGAAGGGCAGGGTGATGGTGGTCTGCGAAGCGCGGCTGGATGCGCGCTGGCAGGTATGGCTGGATGAGCTGTGCATCGCTTTGCAGGCCGAATGCGTGCGAGGCACTGCCGAACACCACGATCGGGTGATGGCGCTGGTTCAGGCGATGGTGCATGCCACGCACCTGGCCCAGGCTGGCGTGCTGCGCGAATATGCGCCGATGCTGGGCTCGCTGAGCGAATTGATGCCGTATCGCTCGGCCGCATTTGAACTGGATGCGGCGGTGATCTCGCGCATCCTGTCGTTGAACCCGGCCATCTATGAAGACATCCAGTTCGGCAATCCGCATGTCGGTGAAGTGCTGGATCATTTGCTGCAGCAGCTGCAGCAGCTGCGTGGTCTGGTGGGACAAGGCGACGATGCCGCGCGAGCGCTGTTCCGTAGCCAGTATCTGGCTGAGAACAAGGCAGCGGTGGACGATCAGACCCTGCGCGAGGGCAACTACAGCTTCGAGCGGGTCGGTTATCTGCTGGCGGATCTGACCGACCAGAGCGCAATGAGTGTGCATCTGCCGGAGGATCGCGCCGGCTCACTGCGCGAGTTGCTGCATGTGTTCGAGCGGCACGGCATCAGCCTGGCTTCGATTCACTCCTCGCGTACGCCGAGTGGTGAGGTCCACTTCCGCATGGGCTTCGTGCAGGCCTACGCGGCTGATGTGATTTCAGCGGCCAGCGACGAGATCAACAGCAGCGGCATAGGCCGTGTGCTCGAGCGGTAAGCCTGCAGCAGTTTTAGGAGGGCTGTGGGAGCGGCGTGAGCCGCGAAGCTCCCGCCACCAGCCGAAGCCGATAGCGCATTGCAGTTGCCTAGGTGTCGTAATCGTTCGGGATCGCCAGCTTCGTGGCTTACGCCGCTCCCACAAAAGCCATGGCGGCTAAAGCACCCCTCCCCAACCCTACCCCTTTGCTGTGCAAAAGGGAGGGGGCTCAAGCTTATTTGCGTCTCACCGGCTGCGACTTAATCCACAGCGGCGTGTGCGCAAGCATGTGGATAATCACTGACATCCCTTGGGGCACAAGGCTGTCAAGATGGTTGGTGAAAAATTGAGCAGCCACGGGCTGCATCGGCAAAGCGTATTCAGAATTACCCGGCCTGCCGGCAGCGGGGCCATCCTGTTGCGCGCCGGCAATGATCACGGCGCGCTGCAGAAGATGGGAATCAGGCCCGGTAGGGCTGGTTCATCGACAGGCTGACTTCGCCATCGGCACTGAACAGATTACTGCCCCGACGCAGTAGCGGCCGGCCATCGGCAAGCTCGTAGCGCGGCGGACGGCTTGTGCTGCTGGCCTGGCTGGTGCCGGGCTCATCCAGAAACTCGATGACGATGCAGCTTTCGCCATCGCGGGTGGTTGCAGGGAATTGTCGGAACGCCATAGCTCGCCTCCAATGCTGGGAAGGTGGTCGCAGTCCATCGGTGCGACCACCCTGTGAGCTTGCCGCCAGCGTTGTTAGCGATGCGTTACCGCAGCGTTCTCAATCTATGAATTGCAGCCGCGCCAGCTCGGCATACAAGCCATCCTGTGCCAACAGTTCAGCATGCGTGCCCTGCGCGACGATGCGGCCGTGGTCCATCACCACAATGCGGTCGGCCTTGAGCACGGTTGCCAGGCGATGCGCGATGACCAGCGTTGTGCGCCCAGCCATCAGCCGTTCCAATGCCTGCTGCACAGCACGTTCGCTCTGTGCGTCCAGCGCGCTGGTGGCTTCGTCCAGCAGCAGTACTGGTGCGTCCTTGAGCAGGGCGCGGGCGATCGCCACGCGCTGCTGCTGGCCACCAGACAGGCGTGCGCCACGTTCGCCCAGGTCGCTGGCATAGCCTTCCGGTAGCTGCGTCAGGAAGTCGTCTGCCTCGGCTGAGCGGGCGGCAGCGCGAACTTCCTCGTCGCTGGCTTCGAGCCGACCATAGCGGATGTTGTCGGCGGCGCTGGCCGCGAACAGGGCAGGCTGCTGTGGCACCAGGGCAATGCTCTGGCGCAGCTGTGCCGGGTCCAGCTCGCGTAGATCAATGCCATCCAGGCGCAGGCTGCCGCTGTCCGGATCGTGGAAACGCAGCAGCAGCGACAGCACCGTGCTTTTGCCGGCACCTGAGGGTCCGACGAGCGCCACGGTTTCGCCTGGCGCCACGGTCAGGCTGAAGTCATCCAGTGCCGGGTGATCGGGGCGTTGCGGATAATGGAACGACACATGCTCGAAGCGGATTTCGCCGCGGACCGGCGAGGGCAGCGGATGTGGCTGTGCGGGTGCGGTGATCTGCGGGTTCTCGGCCAACAGTTCACCAATACGGCCCATGCCGCCGGAGGCGCGCTGCAGTTCGTTCCAGACTTCGGCCAAAGCGCCAACCGAGCCGCCGCCGATCAAGGCGTACAGCACGAACTGGCCAAGCGTGCCGGCCGTCATGCGGCCGTCGACGACGTCGTGTGCTCCTGACCACAGCACCGCAACGATGGCCCCGAACACCAGCACGATGGCGATGGCGGTGACGAAGGACTGGGTGCGGATGCGGCGCTTCGCGGTGGCCACGGAGATGTCCAGCGCTGCCTCGAAGCGGCCGCGCTCGTAGGGTTCGCGGGCATGCGCCTGCACGGTACGCACCGCGCCGAGCGTTTCTGCGGCCAGGGCATTGGCATCGGCGACGCGGTCCTGGCTGGCGCGGGAGATTTTCTGCAGCTGGCGCGCGCCCAGCACGATCGGCAGTACCGCCAGCGGAATGCCGATCAGCGAATACACGGCCAAGTGTGGACTGGTGACGAACAACATCACCATCGCACCGATCACGGTGACGCTGCTGCGCAGTGCTACCGACATGGTCGAGCCGATCACGCTGCGCAGTAGTTCGCTGTCGGCGGTCAGCCGCGATACCAGCTCGCCGCTGCGGGTGCGGTCGTGGAAGCCGGCGTCCAGTCCGATCAGGTGCGCATAGAGCTTTCCACGCAGGTCGGCGACGACCTTCTCGCCCAGCAGCGATACGAAGAAGAAGCGTGCGGCGGTGGCCAATGCCAGCACTACCGCGACAATGAACAACAGCATGAACGCGCGGTTGATCTCGCCACCACCGGAGAAGCCGTGGTCGATCATCTGCTTGACCGCCATCGGCAGGCTCAAGGTTGCCGTCGAGGATACTGCCAAGGCAACCAGCCAAGCGGTGAACAGGCCGGCGTGGCGACGCACGAACGGCCACAGGGTTTTCAGGCTGCCGAGTTTCTGCAGCTTGCGCTGCGGCGGTGTGGAAGCTGCTTCAGTCATGGTCGACGGGTTTGCTCAGGCGTAGGCGGTCGCGGGTGGCGTCGCGCAGGCGTAGTGCCAGCGCATCGATCTGGTCTGCCGGCAGGCGCACATGCAGGCGCAGGCCTTCGGGCAGGAAGTGTTCGTCAAGTTTCTCTGCGCCGGTTGCGCTGAGCAGGGTATGCACGATGCCCATGTCTTCAAAGCCGCATTGAAGGATGCGTTCGGTCATCGGCACCAAGGGACTGCGCTGGGCCTGCCGCAGGCATTCGGCCGCGGTGCCGCCATAGGCCCGGACCAGGCCACCTGCACCGAGCTTGATGCCGCCGTACCAGCGTGTCACCACGACTGCGATGCGGTCATAACCCTGGCCATCTATCGCGGCGAGAATTGGACGTCCGGCGGTGCCTGCCGGCTCGCCATCGTCGCTGGAGCGGTAATCATTGCCATGCCGGTAGGCCCAGCAATTGTGGGTGGCATCGGCATCCGAAACTGACTGGATGAACGCCATCGCCGCGCTGGCATCGCTGATCGGCGCTGCCTGCGCGAGGAAGCGACTGTGTTTGATCTCCAGCTCGTGGCTGGCGGGTGCGGCGAGAGTGTCG
This sequence comes from Stenotrophomonas sp. STEN035, assembly GCF_056759935.1. Taxonomy (NCBI): domain Bacteria; kingdom Pseudomonadati; phylum Pseudomonadota; class Gammaproteobacteria; order Lysobacterales; family Lysobacteraceae; genus Stenotrophomonas; species Stenotrophomonas sp. STEN035. Next base: position 45,758 of record NZ_JBRRDY010000033.1, on the reverse strand, counting down.
AGCATTGCCGTCATTCTAGTGGCAGCGCTGCAAAGCGGTAGCGGATGCCGCTCAATCCTTGAGCAACGGCCGCAGGTCGCGCGGAATGCGCGCTTCCGGGTAGTCGTGGGCAAAGCGGCGCAGGCTGGCCTTTGCACCTTCCACATCACCGGCTTCGTGGCGCTGGCGGATGCGTTTTATCCATTGGTGGCGTGACAGCGTGGCGTCGGCCTCGATGTCGGATGTGCTGTCGGCGGCGATGGCTTCGGCACGCTGGCGACGCGCATCGGCGGCTTTGCTTACGGACTTGGTGCCAGCATGCGGAATCGATGTGGAGCCAAAAGGCGTCGGACGTGGCGGTGCAGCGCGTGCTGGCGCGGCCTCGCTGCGATAGAGGTCAGCTTGCGCGCCAGCGGTGCTGACGGTCTGTTCGGCTTGAACCGGGGCGGCCATAGGTGCCGGGGCCATCATCGGCATTGGTGCTGCGGGAGGCGCGGGTGGTGCCGGGGGCGCGACCGGTGCAGCTGAGAACGCACGTGGTGATTGCCCTGCATTGCTGGTGCTGGGTTGCTCGATGACGTTCGTTTCGTCGTTGCGCGCAACATTTGCCTGCGCAGCTTGTGCCGTATCGGCGCTGCGCTCTTTCGTGCTCGCCATGGATCGTGCTTGCGGCGCTGCAAGCGCCGGGGCGGCGGCATCTTCGGCTGCCGGGCTTGGCATCGGCGCAGCGGCCGGAACGGCAGCTGCCTCCGCGGCTGCCATATCGGCAGCAGGCGCGGCCACTTCGGCGTGCTGCATCGCTGGCTGCGGCGGTAGCGGGCGCAGCTGCCAGGCCAGGCCAACCACCAGCACCAGTGACGCTGCCACAGCCAATGAGGACACCAGTCCGCGACGGCGCCCCCAGCCACGGTTGCGCGATGCTGGGGGCAAGTTGGCTGTGGGCGCTTTGGGATGCGCGGCCTGCGTCTCTGATTGGGGCTGGGTCAGCGGCTGCGGGTTACCGTGGGCCATGGCCAGAATCCGGGCGTCCAACTGCGCGCTGGGCCCTGTGGTACCAGCTCCAGGGCGCCCGAGCAGGCGGGCCAGCTCGCGCTCTTCGGGAGTCAGCATGTCTGGGATGTTCATTCGCTCAACCTCGCGCGCAGCTTGTCCATCGCATAGCGCAGCCGCGACTTGACGGTTTCCCGGCCTACGCCGGTGATCTGCCCGATCTCCTCCAGGCTGAGTTCCTGTTCCAGTCGCAGGATCACGACTTCCTGTTGTTCCGGCGGCAACTCGGCCAATGCCTGGCGCAGTTGCAGGCGCTGGGCCTGTTCGTCTGCCAATAGTTCAGGCGTGCAGTTGTCGGCCAGGCGTGCGGTGCGCTCGTCGGCGTCTTCCGGTGCAGCCGGCCGATGGCGGGCCGCCCGCCAATGGTCGTTGAGGCGGTTGTGGGCGATGCGGAACAGCCAGGTGGCGAAGGCCGCGTCGGGCTTCCAGCCGGCGCGGGCATTGATCATCTTCTGCCAGACGTCCTGAAAGAGCTCCTCGGCCAAAGGCCGGTCGCGCAGCTGGCCGAGCAGATAGTGGAACAGTCGCGCGCGATGCCGGGCGTAGAGCTCGGAGAACGCATCGCTGTCACCGTCGGCATAGGCCAACATCAGCACTTCATCGGTAGGGGTTTGGACAGCGGTATCCACCCCGCAAGCGTAGTGGCTGGCTTGGATTCTGCCTAGCTCAACGGGAGTCTGTGGCGGTTTCATTCATAATTGTGAATAGGAATCTTTTTCTGCGACGCACTGCTCTTGACCGCTGTGAAAGGTATGCTGCGGGTTCAGGGGGGAGTTCCGGGATGCTGGGACCCAGAGAGAACGGATACATGTCGTATAGCGAGCTTGACGCGAAGGCCGAAACCCAGCGCGCCGATACATCTTCGCCGGTCACCAGAGTGGTAGCGACATTGCAGAGCTTGTTGCCTCCCGTCAGCACGGTTGCGCTGGCGTGGCGCGATGGCCTGCTGGGCAAGGGTAGCTGCAGTTTCCCGGAATCCGCCGATGGTCTATGCCAGTTGGCGCGTGACTGCCTTGCAGGCAAGGCTAGAGATCTTCCCGGCTCCGTCCAACTACTGGAATGGAGTCACGACAGCGACGCGGACTACGTGCTGCTGATCGATCCCGAACAGGCATTGCCGGTGGCGCGCCGCGAAGCATGGCAGGGCACGGCGCGGATGCTGATCTGCTCGGCCATGGAGCTGATGCGCCAGCGCATCCAGATCGAAGAACTGCAGCGCTCCAAACAGCTGCAGAAGGCCCTGTTCGAAATAGCGGATCTGGCCGGTGCCGATCTGGCGATGACCGAGATGATGGCGCATTTTCACCGCATTCTTGGTTCGTTGATGTACGCGGAGAACTGCTACATCGTCGAGTGCGATGAAAACCAGCAGAGCCTGGAATTCCTGTACTTCGTTGATACCCATGACAGCTACCTGCCTGACCCCGGGCGTCGCTATCGTTACGAGGAAATGCCGGCCAGTTTGACCTTTGCGGTGCTGCGCAATGGTCGGGCACTGAGCGGGCCGTCGCGTGAGCTGGCCAAATATCTGGAACAGCCGTACGAGGTATCGGAGGGCGAGGAGAGTACCGACTGGCTGGGTGTGCCGATGTGGCGCGACAACCGGGTGTGCGGTGCCATCGTGGTGCAAAGCTATGTTGCCGATGCCTGCTACGGCGAGGAAGAGCTGGCGCTGCTGAACTTTGTCGCCAAGCACATCCTCACCGCGATGGATCGGCATCAGGCGCATGCGCAGCTCGAGCAGCGGGTATGGCAGCGCACCCAGGATCTGGAACACATCAACGACCACCTGCAGGGCGAGATCATCGAACGCCGGCGTGCGGAATTGCTGCAGGCGGCGCTGTTCAACATCTCCGAGCTGGCGATGAGCGGCAAGGCCACCGGCGATTTCTATGCACAGGTGCACGAGATCATCGGCCGGCTGCTGGATGCCAGCAATTTCTACGTGGCGATGGTGACCGCAGATGCGACCGGCATCGAGTTCGTCTATTCAGTCGATCGCTTCAATCGCGAACGCGCAACCCGGATTTTCAGCGATGGCCTGACCGAGTACGCGTTGCAACGCCGCGAGCCGGTGCTGTTGACGCGGGCGGATATCGACAGGTTGATCGCGGCAGGGGACTTGAAGGAATTCGGCGCCAAGTCGCAGTGCTGGCTGGGCGTGCCCTTGTTCAGTGATGACGAAGTAGTAGGCGTCATCGCGGTGCAGAGCTACAACCCGGAGGTCGCGTTCACTGCCGATGATCAGCGCTTGTTGGTATTTGTTGCCCGCGCCATCGGCAACAGTCTTGCCCGCCAGCGCGATCAACAGCGCTTGCTGCAGGCCCACGCCGACCTGGAGCTGCGAGTGACAGAGCGCACCCGTGAGCTGGGCGAGGTGAATCAGAAGTTGCTGGGACAGATTGGCGAACGTATGCGTGCCGAGCAGCGTTTGACCCACCTGGCCATGCATGACGTGCTGACCGGGCTACCCAATCGCCTGCACCTGCAGGATCGCTTGGAGCGTGCAATCGAGAATGCGGAGTTGGGTATCGCCCCGCATTTCGCCTTGCTGTTCCTCGATCTGGATCGCTTCAAGTGGGTCAACGACAGTATCGGGCATGCTGCTGGCGACCAGATGCTGGTCGAGGTCGCGCGCCGGCTGGTGGGTCTGGTGCGTGGTGAGGACGTTGTGGCGCGGCTGGGCGGCGATGAATTCGCGCTGCTTGTGCACTCCGATCGCGGCTCGAATGCAGCGATGGACCTGGGTCGTCGCCTGCTCAAGGCGCTGGAAGCGCCGATGTGGGTGGACGGGCGTGAGCTGTTCCCGTCCGGCAGCATCGGCATCGCGGTATGGGATGCGCGCTATACCTCCGGCGCGGACCTGCTGCGTGATGCGGATGCTGCCATGTACCGGGCCAAGCTCAAGGGCCAGGACCGTTGCGTGATGTTCGACGGCGCGATGCACGATGAGGCGATGCGTAGTCTGGAGCTGGAAGCGGACCTGCGACGGGCGATCAAGAAGCGCGACTTCCTGCCCTATTACCAGCCCATCGTGTCACTGCTTGACGGCAAGGTGGTTGGCCACGAGGCGCTGCTGCGCTGGCAGCACGAGCGTCGCGGCGTGCTGGTGCCGGGCGAGTTTCTATCGCTGGGCGAAGAGAGCGGCCTGATCGAGCAGGTGGACTGGCAGATATACGAGCAGGTGATGCAGGACATGGCGGCTTCGGCTGCCGGCTACATCTCGGTCAACGTCTCGCCACGGCACTTCCGTTCGGCAGAATTTGTGCCGCGGCTGCTGGGAATGCTGGATGCGGCGGGGGCTGATCCCGGGCGCCTGCGTGTTGAGATCACCGAGATGGCCTTGCTCGATGACGAACCGCGCACCTTGCGTGCATTGCATCAGTTGCGTGAGCGCGGCGTGGTGGTGCAGCTGGATGACTTCGGCACTGGCTATTCGGCGCTGTCCTATCTGCATCGTTTCCCGATCAGTGCGCTGAAGGTGGACCGTAGTTTTGTTGCCGGTCTGCATGATGAAGGCAGCAACAGTACGCTTGCGCTGGTGGAAGGCGTGCTGTCACTTGCACGCACGCTGGGCATCGAGACGATAGGCGAGGGCATTGAGAATGAACGGCAGCTGCAAACGCTGACGGAGCTGGGCTGCAACTTCGGCCAGGGTTACCTGCTGGGCTACCCGGCGCCCCGCGAAGAGACCTTGCAGCGCGCATAAGCGCAGGCTTTTGTAGGAGCGGCGTCAGCCGCGAAGCCGGCAATGTCCCCGACGCGCATCGATTGCGATTGCACGATGCATGTTGGCCTTTGCTGTTGTTTGCTTCAAAGGCCTGCGGTCTGTGCAGGATACGAGCTTCGCGGCTCATGCCGCTCCCACAAAAACCAACCGGACGATTGTGGGAGCGGCGTGAGCCGCGGAGCCACAAATGCATCCGGCGCGCATCATCTGCAATTGCACGATGCAGGTTGGTTGTTACTCGCATGGAAGGCTGGCGATCTGCATGGAACGCCAGCTTCGCGGCTCACGCCGCTCCCACAAAAGACCGCCGTTTGCCTCAACGCAGCGCGTTGCGCTTCTTCTCGTCGAACCACTTGTCGGCCTGGGCCGGCGAGTAGTTGCGCATCCACTCCAGCATCTGCGTGGCGTCGTCGCCGTACCACAGGTCTTCGCGCTGCTCCGGGTGCAGGAAACGCTCGCTGACCATTGTGTCGATCATGCCGATCAGCGGCTGGTAGAAACCGTCGATGTCGAGGAAGGCGCAGGGCTTGTGGCCGATGCCGAGCTGGCGCCAGGTCAGCATCTCGAAGATTTCCTCGGCCGTGCCGAAGCCGCCGGGCAGGGCGACGAAGGCGTCGGACAGGTCGAACATGCGCGACTTGCGCTCATGCATGGAGCCGACGATCTCCAACGAGGTCACGCCCTTGTGCGCGACTTCCATGTCCACCAGGTGCTGCGGAATCACGCCGGTGACTTCGCCGCCAGCGGCGAGCACGCCGTCTGCCACCGCGCCCATAAGGCCGGTACGGCCGCCGCCATAGACCAGACGCAGCCCTTCGTTGGCGATGCGCGTGCCCAGTTCGGTGGCGCGTTCGACGTAGATGGGCTTGGCGCCGGGGTTGGAGCCGCAATAGACGCAGATGGACTTCATGTGTTGTTCCTGATGGATGGGAAGAGGTGGTCGTTCTGCCGCCGATGAATGCGCGTGCAGACCGGGGACTACAAAAGCAAGAAGGCTCCGCCTTGGCGGAGCCTTCAGGTCACAGGCCGTGGAGCTTAGTTGGCCTTGTGGATGGCGCGCTTGGTCACTGCCATTGCCGCGTCGTGTACTGCTTCGGACAGCGACGGGTGGGCGTGGCAGATGCGGGCCAGGTCATCGGACGAGCCGCTGAACTCCATGGTCAGCACACCTTCGTGCACCAGCTCGGAGACATTGGCGCCAACCAGGTGCATGCCCAGCACGCGGTCGGTTTCGGCGTGTGCCAGCACCTTGACGAAGCCAGCCGGCTCCACCATGGCGACGGCGCGGCCGTTGGCGGCGAACGGGAAGCTGCCGGCCTTGTACGGGATGCCCTCGGCCTTGAGCTGGGCTTCGGTCTTGCCGACCCATGCCAGTTCCGGCTCGGTGTAGATGACCCACGGAATGGTGTCGAAGTTGACGTGGCCCGGCAGGCCAGCGATCAGCTCAGCCACGGCGACGCCTTCCTCAAAGCCCTTGTGGGCCAGCATCGGGCCGCGCACGCAGTCACCCACCGCCCAGACGCCATCGACGCCGGTGTGGCAATGGTCGTCGACCACGATCTGGCCACGCTCGTTGATCTGCACGCCGGTGCCATCGGCCAGCAGGCCCTTGCTGGCAGCGCGACGGCCAACGGCCACCAGCAGCTTGTCGACGGTCAGGCTCTTCTCGCCTTCGGCATCGGTGTAGCTGACGATGACTTCTTCGCCCTTGATCTCGGTCTTGGAGACCTTGGCGTTGAGCAGGATGTTCAGGCCCTGCTTCTTGAATTCCTTGGCGGCAACCTTGGCGACTTCAGCATCGGCAGCAGCCAGGAAGTCCGGCAGTGCTTCCAGGATGGTGACGTCCGAACCCAGGCGCTTCCACACGCTGCCCAGTTCCAGGCCGATAACGCCAGCACCGATCACGGCCAGACGCTTCGGCACTTCGGTGAAGTCCAGTGCGCCGACGTTGTCGACGATGTGCTTGCCGTCAAACTTGGCGAACGGCAGTTCGATCGAATCCGAACCTGCAGCGATGATGACGTTGGTGCCCTTGAGCTCGACTTCCGAACCGTCGTGCTGCTTGACCTTGACCACGTTGCCGGCCTGCAGCTGGCCGAAGCCATAGTAGGTGGCAACCTTGTTGGCCTTGAACAACTGGGCGATGCCGCCGGTGAACTGCTTCACGATGGCGTCCTTGCGGCCGACCATCTTGTTCACGTCGATCTTGGCGTCGTTGAAACTGATGCCGTGCTGATCGAAGATGTGGCCCATGTTCCAGTACTGGCGCGAGGAGTCCAGCAGCGCCTTGGACGGGATGCAGCCCACGCGCAGGCAGGTGCCGCCCAGGGCCGGCTTGCCGTCCTTGCCCAGCGCTGCATCGATGCAGGCGGTCTTCAGGCCCAGCTGTGCGGCGCGGATGGCAGCGTGGTAGCCGGCCGGACCAGCACCGATGACGACGACGTCGAATTGTTCAGCCATTTGAGATTCCTTGTTGCCTGTCCCTTCTCCCGCCGGGAGAAGGTGGCGCGTAGCGCCGGATGAGGGTGCGGGTGAGGCTTGCCCTCACCCCAACCCCTCTCCCGCGGGCGGGAGAGGGGCTCGGAGCAATTACAGGCCGAACAGCATGCGGCCCGGGTTTTCCAGCTGGTTCTTGATGTCCACCAGGAACTGCACCGAATCCTTGCCGTCGATGATGCGGTGGTCATAGGACATGGCCAGGTACATCATCGGGGCGATCACGACCTGGCCGTTCTCGGCGATCGGACGGTCCTTGATGGCGTGCATGCCGAGGATGGCGCTCTGCGGCGGGTTGACGATCGGGGTCGACATCAGCGAGCCGAAGGTGCCACCGTTGGTCACGGTGAAGGTGCCGCCCTGCAGTTCTTCCAGCGACAGCTTGCCGTCACGGGCCTTCTTGGCGTAGTCGGCAATTGCCTTCTCGATGTCGGCGAACGACATGCGCTCGACGTTGCGCAGCACCGGGGTCACCAGACCTTTCTCGGTCGACACGGCGATCGAGATGTCCGAGTAGCCGTGATAGATGATGTCGTCACCATCGATCGAGGCATTGACCAGCGGGAAGCGCTGCAGTGCGTTGGCGGCAGCCTTGACGAAGAAGCTCATGAAACCGAGCTTGATGCCGTGGGCCTTGACGAACTCTTCCTGCAGTTCCTTGCGCGCAGCCGAAACCTTGGACAGGTTGACTTCGTTGAAGGTGGTCAGCATGGCGGTCGAGTTCTTCGACTGCATCAGACGCTCGGCAATGCGCTTGCGCATGCGGGTCATCGGCACGCGTTCTTCCGGACGTGCACCGCCGGCCTTGCCGACGCCGCCGTTGCGGGCGAAGTTGACGATGTCTTCCTTGGTCACGGCGCCGTGGCGACCGGTGCCGGACACGTCAGCCGGGTTCACGCCCTCGGTGATGGCCGAGAAGCGGGCGCCCGGGGGCAGGGTGTCGGCAGCCGACTTGGCAGCCGGGGCCGGTGCAGCGGCTGCAACCGGAGCGGCGGCGGCCGGGGCAGCAGCCTTCGGTGCTTCAGCAGCAGCGGCCGGAGCGGCAGCGGCAACCGCGCCTTCCTCGATGATCGCCAGCAGCTGGCTCGAGGTGACGGTGTCGCCTTCCTGGAACTTGATTTCCTTCAGCACGCCATCAACCGGCGCCGGTACTTCCAACACGACCTTGTCGGTTTCCAGGTCGAGCAGGTTCTCATCACGCTTGACCGCATCACCCACCTTCTTGTGCCAGGTGGCGATGGTGGCGTCGGAGACGGATTCGGGCAGTACCGGTACTTTGACTTCGGTGGCCATTTGGCTGATTTCCTGGTTTCGTTATTCTTGTGGAAAAGGGGGCTTATTCGGCGTAGTTGTCGTCGATCTTGTTGACCAGCGCGTCGGCGAGCAGCTGTGCGAGTTCGCGCAGGTGATCGGACATGTGGCCAACAGCAGGCGACGGAGAACGCGGGCGACCGGCATAGTGCAGCGCCTGGCCATCGGCCACGCATGCCTGCAGGTGGTGCTTGATCTGGTACCACGCACCCTGGTTCATCGGCTCTTCCTGGCACCACACGACGTCGGTTGCCTTGCCGTACTTCTTCAGTTCGGCAGCCAGCGCCGGGCGCGGGAACGGGTAGAGCTGCTCAACGCGGACCAGTGCCACGTCGTCCTGGCCGCGCTTGGTCACGTCTTCCAGCAGGTCGTAATAGACCTTGCCCGAACACACGACGACGCGCTTGACCTTCTTGACGTCCGCGGTGGCGTCGCCGATCAGGTGCTGGAACTCGCCGTTGGCCATTTCGTCCAGGCTGGACACGGCCAGCTTGTGACGCAGCAGCGACTTGGGCGACATGACGACCAGCGGCTTGCGGGTAGCCATGCGCATCTGGCGACGCAGCATGTGGAATGCCTGCGCCGGGGTCGACGGCACGCAGACCAGCATGTTCTCCAGCGCGCACAGCTGCAGGAAGCGCTCAAGGCGCGCCGAGCTGTGTTCCGGACCCTGACCTTCATAACCGTGCGGCAGCAGCAGGGTCAGGCCGGAGATACGGCCCCACTTTGCTTCGCCGGAGGCGATGAACTGATCGATCACGACCTGGGCGCCGTTGGCGAAGTCGCCGAACTGGCCTTCCCAGATGCACAGGGTGTTCGGATCGGTGGTGGAGAAGCCGTACTCGAACGCCATCACCGCTTCTTCGCTGAGCAGCGAATCGATGATGGTGGCCTGTTCCGGCGACTCGACCAGCTGACGCAGCGGCAGGTAGTAGTTGTCGGTCTTCTGGTCGTGCAGGATCGCGTGGCGGTGGGTGAAGGTGCCGCGGCCCACGTCCTGACCAACCAGGCGCAGTGCGTTGCCTTCGTCCAGCAGCGTTGCGTAGGCCAGGTTTTCGGCAAAGCCCCAGTCGCCCAGGATTTCACCGGCGGCCATCTTGCGACGGTCGTCGTACACCTTGGCAACGCGCGAATGCACTTCCACGCCTTCCGGAATGGTGTTGATCATGGTGGCCAGCTGGGTCAGCTTGCCCATGTCGACCTTGGTGCTGACCGGATCGGACAGCTTGCCCGAGAGGTACTTCGACCAATCCACGTACATCTTGCTGGTGGCTGGAGTCTTTTCGACCTTGGCCAGCTCGGTGGTGACTTCGCCCGAGTCCAGCTTGTTGCGGTAAGCGTCGACCATGTCCTTGCCGGCACCAGCAGCGATGACGCCTGCGGCTTCCAGCTGCTCTGCGTAGAGCTCGCGGGTGGTCTTGTGCTTGCGGATCACCTGGTACATCAGCGGCTGAGTGATCGCCGGTTCGTCGGCTTCGTTATGGCCCCAGCGGCGGTAGCAGACCAGGTCGATCACGACGTCCTTGTTGAACTGCTGGCGGAAGTCATAGGCCAGCTTGGCCGCGAACACCACGGCTTCGGGATCGTCGCCGTTCACGTGCAGGACCGGTGCAGCAACCATCTTGGCGATGTCGGTGCAGTACAGGGTCGAACGCGAGTCGTCGCGGTTGGAGGTGGTGAAGCCCACCTGGTTGTTGATGACGATGTGCACGGTGCCGCCTACCGCGAAACCGCGGGCCTGCGACATCTGGAACAGCTCCATCACCACGCCCTGGCCGGCGAATGCAGCGTCGCCGTGGATCAGGACCGGCATCACCTGCTTGCGTGCGGTGTCGTTGCGGCGTTCCTGGCGCGAGCGCACCGAGCCGACAACCACTGGATCGGCGATTTCGAGGTGGGACGGGTTGAAGGCCAGGGCCAGGTGCACCGGGCCGCCATCGCTGGCGACGTCGGCCGAGAAGCCCATGTGGTACTTCACGTCACCGGCAACGGCGCGGTCGTCGTGCTCGAACTTGCCTTCGAATTCGTCGAACAGCTTGCGCGGGTTCTTGCCGAGGGTGTTGACCAGCACGTTCAGGCGGCCGCGGTGGGCCATGCCGATGATCACGTCCTTGACGCCTTCCTTGCCGGCGTCGCGGATGATGGTGTCCATCATCGGGATCAGCGAGTCGCCGCCTTCCAGCGAGAAGCGCTTCTGGCCGACGTACTTGGTGTGCAGGTAACGCTCGAGGCCTTCGGCAGCGGTCAGGCGTTCCAGGGTGCGACGCTTGGTGTCGGCATCCAGGTTGTAGTTGCCACCGGCAGCTTCGAGGCGCTGGTAGAGCCACTGGCGCTGCTCGACTTCGGCGATATACATGAACTCTGCGCCGATCGAACCGGTATAGGTCGCCTTCAGGCGCGCAAACAGGTCACGCAGCTTCATCCGCGGCTGGCCGCCGACACCACCGGTGCTGAACTCGTCGTTGAGGTCGGCATCGCTGAGGTGGTGGAAGGGCAGGCCCAGGTCCGGCGGGTTGACCGGCGGTGTCAGGCCCAGCGGGTCGAGGTTGGCGCCGAGGTGGCCGCGCGAACGGTAGGCGGTGATCAGACGGCCGACGTTGCGCTCGCGCTCGTCGCCGGAACCGGCGTTACCGCCGACCTTGCCAGCGTTCTTTGCGGCTTCGGTGATGTGTGCGATGGCGGCGGAGTGCGGCACATCGCCAGCTTCGCGGCCTTTGAAGCCGTCAAAGTAGGACTTCCACTTGGGGTCCACACTGTCCGGGGAGACGAGGTACTGTTCGTACAGGTCCTCGACATAGGAGGCGTTGCCGCCGGCGAGCTGCGATGATTGCGCAAACTGCTTCAGTAGATTGTCCACGATGGAGAGTCGGATTCACTTGTGGGGTAGTTCTGGGAACCGGCGGACCTGCTACAGCGTCCCGCGCGGGCGTGTTCTAACCACGAAATTATACCCCTCACTGGACAGGAAGGGGCACCTACACTGTCCCGCGCATTAATACCTGACTGCGGCTTGTCCTGCCCCGGTCAATGCTCAGACACCTAGTACGCGAAGCCCGTTGCAATCACGTGAACGTTCCCAGATACGCTTGAACAGCGCTTCCTGCTGCTGCGCGTGGGCGGGGCTGTCCAGGGACAGCTCGCCTTCTACGCGGGCGCCCATTGGACGAAAGTAGCAGTCGCCCCGATCGTTGCTGATAGCGGCCGAACTGACCTCGCAGTCCATCGGGTCTACCGGCTCACGTAGCTTGAACACACTGGGCAGGCGCTGCGCCAGGGCGATGAAGGCTGAGGGCAGGGCTGGCAGGTCGGCTTCGTGCAGCAGCACCAGTACCTGCTTGTCGCGGCGGGCGGTGGCAAAGCGGCGCAGCGCATCCAGGACCAGCGCTTGGCCGAGCAGGGCGTCGTTGCCGCGCAGCTGCAGGTGCACGTGGCGACGTGCGCCGTGGATGACCGCGGCCATGGCGGCGCGGGCCTGGTCCGGGTCCTGCACCCGCATTGCCCCGTCCAGACGCCGGCGCATGGTCTGGTGACCGATGCCGGCTTCTTCAAATTCAACACCTTCCGGCAGAAACCCGTTACTGGCATAGAAGTCGCGGGCATGCAGCTGGGCATGCAGGCTGACTTCGCCCCAGCCGCGCTTGCGGGCGGCACCCAGTAGCGTATTCAGCAAGGCTTGGCCGACGCCCTTGCCGCGCCAGGTGGCGAGCACGGCCATGCGGCCGATGCGCTGGTCGGGGGTCAAGCGGGCGGCGCCGATGGCGTGGCCGTGTTCATCCAAGGCCAGGGCGTGGTCGCTGAGCGGGTCCAGCTCGTCTATTTCCAGCTCGGCAGGGACGTTCTGCTCGCTGACAAATACGGTATGACGCACGCCGTGCAGCAGGGACTGCTGCACGGTGTAGTCGGCGATCTCTACATGGAAGATCGCGGTTTGACTCATGCCGACGGGGTTTCCGCGTCGTCTTCGTCTTCTTCCTCGCCGTCGTCGCAGATCACCACGACCTCGACGCCTTCCTCATTGACCAGTACGGTCTCGATGCTGGCGCTGGACGGCTCGCCTTCACCGGCTTCGCTGTACTCGATCACTTCGATCTCGACTTCCGGGGCATCGGCTTCGTCGTCGAAGTCCTCGTCCTCGAAATCTTCCTCGGCCACGTCTTCCATGGCTTCCAGCGCATCCTGCTCGGCGAGCATGGCGGCAATGGTTTCCACGTCCAGCAGCTGGTAATGGCCGCCGACGATCAGTTCCATCAGCGCATCTCGGCCCTTGTTGCCGAGCTTGTTGAACAGGGTGATATCGATCTGCTCGGCGCCGGCCAGGGTCTGTGCGTCCTTGATCGACAGCTGGAACGCCAGCCCCGAGCAGTACAGCGAGGCACCGCGGGTGGCGCGGCGCCAGGCCAGGCGAGCCCAGGGGTGACGCTCCAGCACGCCGCCGTTTTCCAGTTCAGCGGTCACTTCTTCCGGCGACGGCGGTGCCTGCGAGGGCAGGATGTCGCCAGCGGCGCGGTAGGTGGTGATGAAGCGGCCGAACCAGTTGCCGAGACGATCCGGGTCGTTCATGCGCAGCGCGTTGAGCGCGGCGACCACACGCTTCATCGCGGCGGCGTCGATCTCGTTCGGGTCTTCCGGCAGCTTCAGGTCCGGGTCCTGGAAGCGGATCGATTCGTCGGCATCGGCGACCAGGTCGTCCAGGTAATCGCTGATCAGCTCGGCCGAGGACGGCGCGCGCATGCCGAACGAGAAGGTCAGGCAGGGGTTCACGGCAACGCCGTTGTGCGGCACGTTCGGCGGCAGGTACAGCATGTCGCCCGGGCCCAGCACCCAATCGTGGGTCGCCTTGAACTTCTTCAGCAGCTTCAGCTCGACGTCGGGGCGGAACTCCAGCGACGGACGCTTGCCCTTGGTCGACTCGCTGGCGTCGATCTGCCAGCGGCGCTGGCCATGGGCCTGCAGCAGGAACACGTCGTACTGGTCGACATGGGCGCCAACCGAGCCGCCAGTGGCGGCAAAGCTGATCATCACGTCGTCCATGCGCCAGCGCGGCAGGAAGTTGAAGTAGGAGGTCAGGGCGCGCACTTCCGGGTCCCACTTGTCCACGTCCTGCACCAGCAGGGTCCAGTCGTGGTCGGGCATGCCGGGGAAGTCTTCTTCCTGGAACGGGCCGGTACGCAGGGTCCAGCCATCGGTGGCGCGGTCATGGCTGACGATGCGCGCCAGCGCACCTTCTTCGCAGGCCAGGCCGGCCAGGTCTTCCGGCATTACCGGGGTTTCAAAATTCGGGAAGGCGGCGCGGATCAGCAGCGGGCGCTTCTGCCAGTAATCGCGCAGGAAGGTAGCCGGGCTCATGCCCAGCGGCAGGCCGGGCTTGGCCTGGACTTCAATCGGATAGGTCTTTTTCATCGTGCGCAACACCTTGGGGGAAGCCAAAATCAAAACCGGCCGATATCGGGCGGCGGGACACCATTTTCACCCAGGCGCTGCCAAAGCGCCTAACGGATTCGGCTCGACGGGCGTGAAGACCGCCGAAATCGAGGGATGTGCCCATGTATCGTCCTGCAACAACTCGCTCAGGGCCTCGGCCGGGCAGGGGGGGCTGAATAGATACCCTTGGGCGAGGGTGCAACGTTCTTCGCGCAGGAAATCCAGATGCTGTGCGTGCTCGACACCCTCGGCAATGACTTCCAGTCCAAGGCTATGGCCCAGCCCGATGATGGCGCGGCTGATCAGGCTCAGCTCGGTATCTTGTGGAACACCGCCGATGAAACTCTTGTCGATTTTCAAAATGTGCAATGGAAACCGTTTCAGATAGCTCAGCGAGGAGTAGCCGGTGCCGAAATCATCCAGCGCAAGGCGGACACCCATTTCCGCCAGTTGCCGCAGGGTGGCCAGTACCGACGCGCTGTCCTGCATCAGCTGGGTTTCGGTAAGCTCCAGAACCAGGCTGGCTGCAGGCAGGCCGCTGCTGCGCAGTGCGCAGATTACCGTGCTGACGAAGCTGTCCTGTTGCAGTTGGCGGTGCGACAGGTTTACCGAGCAGTACAGGTGCACATGACCGGCTAGTTGCCAGCGCCGGGTCTGCTGACAGGCTTGTCGCAGCACCCATTCACCAACGGCGATGATTTCGCCGGATTCTTCCAGTGATGGAATGAACTCCAGCGGCGCAATCAGGTGCCCGTTGTGTTTCCAGCGCAGCAGGGCTTCAACCCCGACCAGCCGTGCCTGCGGCTGTGCCAGATCGTGGATGGGCTGGTAGTGCAGCTCGAATTCCTGCCGGTGCAAGGCCTGCCCAAGGGCGCTTTCCAGCTCGAGCTGACGCATGGCGGCGGCTTGTAGCTCGGTGCTGTAGTACGCGAACTGGGCTTTTCCGCCTTTTTTTGCAAGGTGCAAGGCGAGGTCGGCCGATTGCAGGGCGTCTTCCTGATCGGGGGTGTGTTGCAGCCTTGCGATGCCGATGCTGGCATTGACCACCAGGGTTCGTTCGTCCAGCTGCATCGGCTGGTGCAGGTGCGAGAGGATGCGCTGGGCAACCTGTTCGGGGTTGGTGGCGCTGGCCGGATGGGTGAGCAGCACCACGAACTCGTCACCACCAAAGCGGAACAGGTGGTCGTCCTGGCCCAGGCACTGGCTCAGGCGCTCGCCGACCAGGATCAGCACGCGATCACCGAACAGATGCCCAAAGCTGTCGTTGATCAGTTTGAAACGGTCGAGGTCGATGAACAACAGGCTGGCCGCGGCAGCAGTGGCAGCGGGCGATTGTTGGATGCTGGCAAGCAGCTCATCCAGGCGCAGACGGTTGGCCAGTCCGGTCAGGGGGTCGTGGCGGGCAGCGTGGTGCAGTTCCTGTTCGATTTTCTTTCTGCGGCTGATATCGGTCTGCGATCCGGTCACGCGGATCTCGCCCTTGCTGTCGGCCTCGGCAATGCCGCGGCTCAGCACCCACAGCCATTCACCATCGTGGCGACGGATGCGGTATTCGTGGTGGATGGACTCGGTGATGCCGGTGAGGTGCAGGTGGATGGCGTTGCGCAGGCCTGGCAGATCATCAGGGTGTACGCGCGCGTACCAGCAATGGCTGGTGCGACCGAGGTTGTCCGCGGGCATGCCGATCATTTCCGCCCAGCGCTCGGACACGTACAGGCTGTCTTTGCCGACGTGCCAGTCCCAGATGCCATCATTGGCGCCGCGCAGTGCCCGCGCCAAGCGCGCTTCACTGTCTTCCAGCGCCTTGCGTTGCGCAGCGCTGTAGGTGTCGATGGCGATGGTCATGTCGAAAAATACTGCTTTGAGCAGACTGCACAGCAGTTCCACGCCATCGCTGTCAGCGCACAGGCGCTTGCTCATTTCATGCAGATACAGCCGATAGGCGCCCAGGTACCACTTCAGGTCGACCTGGTTCAGATGGTGGATCAGACCGATGCACAGCCGGTTGTGCAGGTAGTGGTCATCGTAAGGGCCTTGCCACAACTGCTGGTAGTACTGCAGTTGCTTGTGTTTGAGGCGCTGCAGCATGGCTGCATCGTCCAGTTGTGCTGACGGCGCCGGGAACTGTTCCAGATGTTGGTAGAGCTTGTCTATGAAGTCGCGCTGTGCGCCTGCGACGCTTCCCGCAGCGTGATTGAGCGCCAGCCTGTCACCATCCTGCCATTCAAGCAGCTGGTGGCGTTCGGCAAGCTCGGCCTGATCCAGGCCGATGCGCTGGATCAATTCCTGGAGTAGTTCGGCAGCACCCATTAGGTCCCCCTGTACACAACGGCGGTAGTGAAAAGACGCCGCGATTGCCACTGGGGCGCTACGGCAGTCACGGCAGCCTGTGCTGCAGGACCCTGGGGTCCTGCGCGGCTCAGTCGCTGTAGATCCTTCGGTGGCGCGCTGTCAGCCGGGTGTGGACAGATCTTCCAGCAGGCGCAGCAGGCGCTGCCGCAGTTGCCCCATCTCGCGCGAGCGGAACGCATTGCGGCTACGTTCCAGCGTTTCGATCGCATCACATAGCGCTGCCTGGACATGGCCGGCGGGGCCGAGTTCGCTGGGGTCGAGCCAGCGGCATAGCGGAGCTTGGCTGCAGTCACTGCTTTGGCTGATGACCTGGCCGTCCTCGAGATCTTCAAAGAACAACCGTAGCCGGCTTGCCAGTTGCGGGTCCGTGCAGACAATGCGGTTCATCACAGGCCTTCCATCGCGGGCCGGAAGTCTGGCGCGGCGCATGGCCGGTGTTTCTGCAGCGGCGGCGGTGTGCAGGGTGAGCGGGGTTTCATGCAAGGGCGGTGGGGCATCGCTGGCAATCGCGTCAACATCTTCGTTTCTCTCAACGGCTGGAAGCATCAACTTTCCTGGAGCTGTGTAAGGGGTGCCGGTCTGCCGCAGTGGTGCTGTCGTGGCGATGGCCGGGTGCAGGCGTTGCATCAAGTTGGAATCGCGAGATGGCCAGGGTCAGTGCATCAGCCTGTTGCTGCATGGCGTGAGTGGCGCTGTTGGTGTCCTGTACGAGTTTGGCATTCTGGCGGGTGGTGATATCCATCTGAGCGATGGTCCGGTTGATCCGCGATATGTCGCTGCTTTGTTCGCGGGAGGCGCTGGAAATATCGGCTGTTATCGCGGTGGCTTGACGGACCGAGGCGACAATGTCTTCCATGGTGATACGGGCCCGCTCCGCCAGCGCGGAACCGCTGGCTACCTTGTCCACGGATTCAGAGATGAGCTGGCGTATCTCCAGTGCCGCTGCCGCGGAGCGTTGCGCCAATGCACGTACTTCCGTGGCGACCACTGCGAAGCTTCGGCCGCTGTCACCGGCACGGGCGGCTTCCACGGCGGCATTCAGGGCCAGGATGTTGGTCTGGAAGCTGATGCCGTCGATGACGCTGATGATCTCGGCGATTTTTTTTGACGAGGCTTCGATCGCCAGCATTGTGGTTGCCACTTCACCAACCACTTGGTCGCCTTGTTGCGCGACGCAGGCTGCCTGCCGGGTAAGCAAGCTTGCTTGTTGCGCGGCATCAGCATTGTGGGTGATGACCTGGGTCAGCTGATCCAGCGATGATGCGGCTTCTTCCAGCGTTGTTGCTTGTTGCTCGGTGCGCGTGGAGAGCTCCTCATTGCCGCTGCCTATCATCTGCGCCGAGGTGTCGATGTCATTGGCGGTCTGCTGGATGCGGGCGACGATGGCAGCCAAGTGTGCGGCGGTGGCATTGGCATCCCCTTTCATCTCGCCGAACACCCCTTGGAAATCGCGTTTGATGCGATGGCTCAGGTCGCCACGGGATAGGGCGGAGAGAATCTGGCGCATTTCATTGGTGCTCTCCGAGGTGGCTTCCAGAAGACGATTGATTCCGTCGGAGAGGCGCCCCATCAGGCCGTCGTCGGTGTGGCTATGCAGGCGTTGATCCAAGTGGCCTTGAGCGGCGGCATCGATGATTGCGGCGATGTCCTGTTCCATGCGGAACTCGGTGGTACGGTCGTGCCACTCAACTACGAAGCCCATTGGCTTTCCGTCAGTGCAGTGCATCGGAGTGACGTTGAGGTGGAAGTGTGCGTCACCGATCTGGATGCGGCTGGAATGCGGGGCAGTAAGTGTGTCCAGTAGTGCACGCACGCGTGCCGGGTTGCGGTGGAATATATGGATGTTGGTGCCGACAAGTCTGTCGGGATCAAAGTTGGAAAATGCCTTGCGCAGCTCCTGCTGTTGATTGCGCAGAATGGCGATCACCGCGGGATTGGCGTAGACGATCTCATGGCTGGTATTTGCAATCATCATGCCGGCACAGGAGAAGCTCAGCGCACGTGCCATGTGATCTTCGCTGGCCAGTTGGGTGGATGAGGGTGGCGGTTCCAGGGTGCTGGAATTTGCATCCTGAGTACCGTTGGAGTTGTCGGTCTGGCTGTCTGCAGTGGCGGGATGCGGCGTGGAGAACACGCAGGAAATGCCTGCAACCAGCAATAGGCTGCTTATGTGTAGTGGCGTTGCAGCGTTGGCTTCCAGCCAGGTGTCATTGGCACTTGGCCAATGCGCGGCCAGATGGTGGACGACCATGACGATCGCCGCGCTGATGACGGGTGCGCGTTCACGGTAGTGGGCAAGCAGGCAGAGCAGGACGAGTTCGGTTGCCCACGCTTCATCGTGCAGCGTCGGCATCTGTATGGAAACGGCAACGACTACAACGCTCAACGACAGGGCCAGGATCACACGACTGCGCATGCCGCCGCTGGCTTGCGCGCGGCTGAACCAGGCGCCTATCAGCGTAGCTGGCACGGTTGCGCCCAGAAACGGTAGCCATGCGCCGGATCGTAAAGCCAGCAGTAACGAGGCGAGGCAAATAGCGCCAAGCGACAACCTGAGTAACCGGTCAGCGTGAATGACCGGGGCAGATGGAGCCAATGTCTGGACAGTAGCCATGAATTTCCCCCCTGTTGAAAATTCGGGCAAAAAAAAAGCGCCACCACATCCTCTCCATTACGAGTGGATGTGGTGGCGCTTCGTCTTGCAGGCCCTGTGTGTCCTGCCCGGCAAAGCCGGTCGCCGCCAATTGCGGCACCGCTAATCGCCTTTTCTACACTATTGGTTTCCAATCTTCCAGAGCCCTGAGGCAAGCGCGGGCACTCGCGACTTGTCGGTCAGCAATAGCGTTGTCATCCACGATCGGCCCGCGCTTCGCGGTTACCGGGTTTTGGCTGGCGGTGGATTCGAACGTTTCCGTCTGGCGGCGGATAGATAGTGAAGAGTGTTTCGGTTCCTCTCACCCGATGATGGGGGAGAGGAACCTGCGCTGCTGAGGGCGTTGGGCTCAGCTGAGGGCGTTGGGCTCAGATCGCCTTGGCCAGCTCAGCCGCCAAGCCGGCATACCCGCCCGGGGTGAGCTCGCGCAGGCGCTGCTTGGCGTCGGCCGGTAGTTCCAGGGTCTCGATGAACTCGCGCATCGAATCGGCGGTGATGCCGTGACCGCGGGTCAGGGCCTTGAGCTGCTCGTAGGGGTTCGGCAGGCCGTGGCGGCGCATCACCGTCTGCACGGCTTCGGCCAGCACTTCCCAGGCAGCGTCCAGATCGGCGTCCAGGCGCTCCGGGTTCACGGTCAGCTTGCCCAGGCCCTTGGCCAGCGACTCCAGGCCCACCTGGCTGTGGCCGAAGGCGGTGCCGACGGCGCGCAGTACGGTGGAATCGGTCAGGTCGCGCTGCCAACGGCTGATCGGCAGCTTGGCGCTGAAGTGTTCGAACAGGGCGTTGCCGATACCGAAGTTGCCTTCTGCGTTCTCGAAGTCGATCGGGTTGACCTTGTGCGGCATGGTCGAGGAGCCAACTTCGCCTTCCTTGAGCTTCTGCTTGAAGTAGCCCAGCGAGATATAGCCCCAGATGTCGCGCGACAGGTCGATCAGGATGGTGTTGGCGCGGCGCGCGGCGTCGCCGATCTCGGCGACGTTGTCATGCGGTTCGATCTGGGTGGTGTAGGGGTTGAACACCAGGCCCAGCGAGGTGACGAAGCGCTCGGCGAAGGCCGGCCAGTCGATGTTCGGGTAGGACACAACGTGGGCGTTGTAGTTGCCGACAGCGCCATTGATCTTGCCGGTCAGTTCGACCGCACCAATCTGGCGGATCTGTCGTTCCAGGCGGGCGACGACATTGGCCAGTTCCTTGCCCAGGGTGGTCGGCGAGGCGGTCTGGCCGTGGGTGCGCGACAGCATCGGCTGCTCGGCCTGGGCATGTGCCAGCGCGCGCAGAGAGGCGGCGATGCCGCTGTAACCGGGCAGGATCACCTTGTCGCGGGCTTCGGCCAGCATCAGGCCGTAGGACAGGTTGTTGATGTCCTCGCTGGTGCAGGCGAAGTGCACGAACTCCAGTGCAGGTGCCAGCTCGGCGTCGTCCTTGAGCTGCTCCTTGATGAAGTACTCCACGGCCTTGACGTCGTGGTTGGTGGTGCGCTCGATTTCCTTGACGCGGGCGGCATTCTCGACCGAGAAGCCATTGGCCAGTGCATGCAGCTTGGCCTTGCCGGCGGCCGAGAAGTCGGCCAGCTCGGTGATGCCCGGCTCGGCGCCCAGCGCCAGCAGCCATTCGATCTCGACCTTGACGCGGGCCTTGATCAGGCCGTACTCGGAGAAGATCGGGCGCAGAGCGTCGACCTTGCCGGCATAACGGCCATCAAGCGGGGACAGGGCGAGCAGGGCGGCTTCTTGGCGGGACGTATCCGTCATGGCGGCAGGCTTTGGGCAGTAGCGGGGGCGCATATTCTACGCTGCCGGGGCAACCGCCGCTGGCGGGCCATTGAATCCCGTCGGCCGCAGGTGCCAACGCCGCATTTGACGGGTATGGTGTGCGCAGCCGCCAGCCAGGGAAGCCTGCCCATTGCCAGCCGCAGCTTCCTTTCCCCCCAATGAAGAAGTGCGGAGTAGATGATGAGCAAGGTTGCCAAAAGTGGTTTCCGGACCGAACACGACAGCATGGGCGAGCTGCAGGTGCCCGCCGAGGCCCTCTGGGGCGCGCAGACCCAGCGCGCGGTTGAGAATTTCCCGATTTCCGGGCAGCGCATGCCGCGCGCCTTCATTCGTGCGCTGGGCCTGATCAAGGGTGCCGCGGCCGAGGTCAACACCGGCCTGGGGCTGCTGCCCAAAGGTGTTGGCAAGGCGATCCAGTCGGCGGCTACCGAAGTTGCGATCGGCGCGCATGACAGCCAGTTTCCGATCGATGTCTACCAGACCGGCTCGGGCACCTCGTCCAACATGAATGCCAACGAGGTCATTGCCACGCTCGCCAACCACGGTGGCAAGGCCGGCAAGACGGCGGTGCATCCCAACGATCACGTCAATCTGGGGCAGAGCTCCAATGACGTCATCCCGACCGCCATCCGTGTTTCGGCCCAGCTCGAGGTGGTGGAATCGCTGCTGCCGGCGCTCAAGCACCTGCGCAAGACCATCGACAAGCGCGCCCGCACGTTGGGCAAGATCGTCAAGACCGGCCGCACCCATCTGATGGACGCGATGCCGCTGACCTTCGCCCAGGAATTCGGTGCCTGGTCGGCACAGCTGGCTTCGGCCGAAGGACGCATCGAGGATGCCTTGAAGCGCCTGCGCCGTTTGCCGCTGGGAGGCACAGCGATCGGTACCGGCATCAACGCCGATCCGCGCTTTGGCGGAAAGGTGGCGCGGGCGCTGTCGCTCAGCACCGGGGTCAAGTTCGAGAGTGCGGCCAATAAATTTGAAGGGCTGGCCGCGCAGGATGACGCAGTGGAACTGTCAGGTCAGCTCAATGCGCTGGCGGTGGCTTTGATCAAGATCGCCAATGACCTGCGCTGGATGAACTCCGGTCCGCTGGCCGGCCTGGGCGAAGTGGAGCTGCCAGCCTTGCAGCCGGGCAGCTCGATCATGCCGGGCAAGGTCAATCCGGTGATCCCGGAGGCAACCGTGATGGTGGCTGCGCAGGTGATTGGCCACCATGCGGCGATCACCGTGGCCGGGCAGACCGGCAACTTCCAGTTGAACGTTGCACTGCCGCTGATCGCGGCCAACCTGCTGGATTCGATCCAGCTGCTGTCCAATGTGATGAGCCTGCTGGCCGACAATGTGTTCGTGGGTCTGGTGGTCAAGCAGGAGCGGGTGCGCGAGGCCTTGGCCCGCAATCCCATCCTGGTGACTGCATTGAACCCGATCATCGGCTACGAGAAGGCTGCGGCGATTGCCAAGCGCGCCTACAAGGAGCAGCGGCCGGTGCTGGAAGTGGCGCTGGAGGACAGTGGCTTGTCCGAGGCCGAGTTGAAGCGCCTGCTGGATCCGGCAGCGCTGACCCTGGGCGGCATCCACGATCATTGATCGGCTTGCACCCTCCCTTTCGCGTAGCGAAGGGGAGGGCTGTTGAGGGGTTGGCTTTCGGCCCTTCGGTTGCTGTTGGCGTCGCGGTTTACGCGGCTTCTGCGGGAGAGGTTGCTGGGCAGGCCTTTGCCGAGCATGGCTCGGCACTACATTGACCTTGCCGGTACAGCCATTGCCGACCATGGGTTGGCACTACAGGCTCAGCGCACAGCGCGCAGATTGGCCAGGGCTTCGTCGTATTTCTCGAACTCGGGAATCTGCTTGGCCAGGTCCGGCGGGAAGGGCGACTGGCCTTCGGGGATCTGCAGCGGCAGCGTGCGTTCCTGTGCCAACGCCGGGTCGGCATCCACCAGCGTGTTCTGCCGCAGGATCTGCAGTTTGACGTAGCTGGTGTGCAGCAGCTCCTGCTGCTCGGCATTCAACGGAATGACGATGTCATCAACGCGCAGGCGGCCGTCCGGCAGGATGTCCAGGTTCGGGTAGGGGGCGCGACGGATCGCGATGCGCTCCAGGGTGACCTCGGTCTTGGGCTTGCTGCGCTCGCTGCGGTGCTCGGCGTACTTTTCGCGATCACAGCCCGTGGCCAGGGTGGCGAAGGCGACGAGGATCAGTAACAGCAGTTTGTTCATGGTGACGGGCAACAACAACGGCGGGGGCGGCCATTCTACCGCCCCCGCCTGTACTGGTCAGAAGGACTGCGAGTTGCCGTTGCGGCAGTCGTCAATATCGGTCTGGTCCATTTTTGCGTACGGCGCGAACTCGGGCACGGCCGCAGCCAGTTGCTGCTGGGTGGCCATCAGCGCAGGCAGCTGGTCGCACAGCTTGGCGGCACTGGCCTTGATCTTGTCAGCTTCGGCATTGATGCGCGCTTCGATCTGCTCGGAGTTGCCAGAGAAGATGCCCTTGATCGCCTCGCCCGCAGCCTTCGCACCCAGGTTGGCACCTTGCACGCCAATGTCGATGCCGGCTTCGGCGACGCCGAGCATCTGCGTGCGATAACGCAGGGTGATCGCGCGTTGGCTGTCGTTGAGCGGGATGGATGCGCCGTTGATCAGCAGGTCGCCGGTTGGGGTGAGTTCCACCTTGGCGCCATCGGAGCCGATGCTGATATTGCCTTCGGCCATCTCCTTGCGGGCTTTGTCGGTGGCTTCGCGGACTTTCGCGCCAACGGTGGTGTCGGTAGCCGGCCCATTGGTCGCCGGCTTTTCACCGCAGGCGGCCAGCGGGATTGCCAAGGCCAAGGCGAGCAGGGAAGCGTTGAGGATCTTCATGGTGTGCGTTCCGTTGCGGTTGGAAGGAGTTAGTGCTTTTTGGGCAGATCGACGCTGCCGCTGATGCCGGAATGATTCACCGAGCCGCTGCCAAGCCGGTCAACCTTGAGGCTGGCGGCGCCACGGACGTCCAGGTCGCCCGAACCCAGCGAGCCCAGGCGCACCGCGCCGCGGCTGTCGCGAATGTCGACGTCACCCGAGCCGATGCTTTCAATCGTCACCGCACCTTGTACGCCCTGCAGTTCGATATCACCGGAGCCAACGCTGCCCACCCGCACGTCGCCGCGCACGCCAGTAGCCTTGGCATCGCCCGAACCTACCGAGAGGACGTGAAGCGAGCCGATGTTGTGGAACTCGACATCGCCTGACCCCACTGCTGCCGTGGCCAGGCCTTTGATGTCACGTGCACTGACATCGCCCGAACCCACATCGGCGCTCATGCTCTGCGCGCCGGCCAGGGAGGCATCACCGGAGCCGACCTTGAGCTGTACCAGGATGTCGTCCGGCAGGCTGCCGGTCAGGTCCAGATAGGCGTAGGTGTGGCCCATGTTGATGTTCAGCCCCTGGTTCCGGCGTTCCAGCGTCACCACCAGCTTGTCGCCAACCTTGCGCTGGCTCAGCGAGAGCTGGTCCAGCAGTTCCTGGCTGGAAGCGCAGCCGCGTCCGCTCACGGCTGCTTTCGCGCCCGGGCTGGCCTGCAGGCGCAGGTCATGGCTGTTCACTTCAAACATCACGGTCTTGCTGCCGCCCAGGTCCAGGTTCAGCGACTGGGGGGCGGTAAACGCGCAGGGCTGGCTGGCGAAGGCTGCGCCCGGGGCAGCCAGCAATGCGGCCAGTACAAACGTCTTGTGCATGAACATTCTCCTGATCGAGCTTCAGATGTCGTCGCGACGGCGGCGCAGGTAAACAGCTGCGACGATGAGGGCGATGCCGACAACCGCGCCAATCCAGATATCGGGATTGGACAGTACTTTGCTCAGGCTGTGATGCTGCAGCAACCACTGCACCAGATCGGCCGGCGTCTGCAGATCATTGTCACTGATGTTGGTGTCGGTCAAACCGCGTGGCAGCCACGATGAGGGGAACACGCTGAGCAGGCCGCGGTAGGCAACGGTGTACCAGATCCAGCCCAGCGGCAGCTTCACGCCCGGCATGGCGCCGAGGATGCTGATCATGGTGCAGGCCAGCAGCGGTATCAGCACCGCCCACAGGAACGGCTTGGTCCGCACCAGCGCCGAGCAGAACATCAGCCAGCCCACGGTTGGCAATGCCCAGAGCAGACTCACCGGAAGGGTGCTCAGGACCAGGCCCAGGATGCGGAACGGGTGCGAGTGGGTGGCAATCGCCCAGGGACTGGTGGCGCCAGCACCGGCCGCGCCCAGCATGGCCACTACCCATAGCACCAGCCCGACAGCCAGGCCGATGGCCATCGCGATCAGCGGTGCCAACACCAGTGCCCACAATGCCTTGGACAGCACGGTCTGGGTGTCGGAGACCGGCAGTGACTTCCAGAACAGCACACTGCGGTCGCGACGGTCGTCGTAGAGGCTGCCAAGTGCGTAGAAGAACACCACGAAGGCCAGGATCAACGAGGCCAGGAAGATGCCGGCCAGCAGCAGGCCATCGCCGAACGCACCCATGACCTTGAGGTATTCGCTGACATCGCCGGTGTGATTGATGCCATCGGAGTTGCGGGCGGCGAACACGCCAATCAGCGCGCCGATGATGGCGAACAGGATGGCGATGCCGCCGGTGATGACCTGGGCCCAGACAAAGCCGCCCCGGTTTTCCCAGTACTCACGCTTGAGCAGCCATTTGAACTTGCCGAGCGGGGTGATGTGGTGAGCGGCGTTCATGCGTAGGTTCCCTTCATGGTGGCCACGAACAGGTCGGCCAGGCCGGGGGTGCGGATTTCGCCCATGGCGGCGAGTTGGTTGCGGTTGGCGCCATCGAACAGCAGCACCGTCTTGCCGAATGGCAGGGCGCGTTCTTCAATCGGACCAAGGGCGCGGGCTGCCTGCAGCGTGTCGGCCGAGGCCAGCAGTTCGGTGTAACGCTCGGCCAGTGCCTCCATGTCGGAGGAGAGCACGATCGAACCGTCGCGGATGAACAGCACGTCGGTCAGGATGTGCTCGATCTCCTCCACTTGGTGGGTGGTGATGATGATGGTCTTCTGCTCGTCGAAGTAATCCTCCAGCAGGCGCTGGTAGAACTCCTTGCGGTACATGATGTCCAGGCCCAGCGTGGGTTCGTCCAGCACGAGGATCCTGGCGTCGATGGCCATCACCAGGGCAAGGTGCAGCTGTACCACCATGCCCTTGGACATCTCCCGCACGCGTTGCTTGGGGCTGAGCTTGGTGTTGGCCAGGAAGCGCTCGCAGCGGGCGCGGTCAAAGCGTGGATGCACGCCGGCCACAAAGTCGATGGCCTCCTTGACGCGCAACCAGCGCGGCAGCACCGCTACGTCGGCGATGAAGCAGACATCATTCATCAGGTCATCGCGCTGGCTGCGCGGGTCCATTCCCAGGACCTGCAGGTCGCCGTCAAACGAGGTCAGGCCGAGCAGGGCTTTGAGTGCCGTGGTCTTGCCGGCGCCGTTGGGGCCGATCAGGCCGACGATGCGGCCCGGTTCGATGGTGAAGCTGGTGTTGTCCAGCGCTGGCTTCTGCTTGTAGGCCTTGCGCAGGCCCTTGGCGGAAACGACGGCTTCGACGGCGGCGTTCATAGAGTGGTCCCCGGTGGCAGCAAATCTTTCATGGTCAGGCCCAGACGCTGGATGCGCTCCAGCACGGCCGGCCATTCGTCATTGAGAAAACGATCACGCTCGTTGCCGCGCAGCTTCTGGGCGGCCTCCTCGGTCATGAACATACCAAGGCCACGGCGTTTCTCGACCAGGTTCTCGTCGGCCAATTCCTGATAGGCGCGCGAGACGGTGATCGGATTCAATTGGTACTCGGCCGCGACCTGGCGTACCGAGGGCAGGGCGTCGCCCGGCTTCAGGATCCCGTCCAGCATCATCGCGATCACGCGATCCTTCAGCTGGCGGTAAATGGGAGCGCCATCGCTCCACTGGATATCGCTCATGGGTCAGCTCCGCGAATTCAGCTGTGCGAAAGAAAAATAAGGCATCGAAAGGCTGGTCCGCATACGGCGGGCCGGTCGTTTCGCTTTGGGAGTTTCGTCGGCGTCCTGCCCATCACCGCCCACCTGGGCTGCATAATCCGTGGCATCGGCAAGGCCGTTGCCGAGAGAGGTTGAGCAGCCCAGCAACAGCAAGGTGCCTGTGACCATCAGTGCGTGGAGAGCGTGTCTGCCGTGCTTGGTGTTCATAAGGCCCCTGTGTAGGGTGGCTGGTGTTGTATGCAACTATAACACCGACACGCTGACATGCAACTGGTTCTGACCAAACTAATGGCCTATGCCGCTCCAAACTTGCTTGTTGTGCTCAGGAGAAACCAGTGAACATTCGTAATTTATTGATTTCAATTGCCTTTGTGGCGGGCGCTGGTGGTGCGTTGGATGTGGTTGCAGGTCCGTTGCTGGACCGCAACTACCGCTCGCTGGCCGGAAAAGACGAGGTGAACCTGAATCGCGCGTACGGTGGCAAGGTGCTGTTGGTGGTCAATACCGCCTCCAAGTGCGGATTCACCCCGCAGTACGAGGGGCTGGAGGCATTGCAACAGGAGTTGTCACCGCGTGGTTTTGCCGTGTTGGGCTTTCCGTCCAATGATTTCAAAGGCCAGGAGCCGGGTAGTGAGGCGCAGATCCAGGAGTTCTGCACACTTACTTATGGGGTGAAGTTCCCCATGTTCGAGAAAGTGCATGTGGTCGGGCCGGAAGCGACACCGCTGTACCAGGACCTGACCCGCCTCAGTGGCGTTGCACCGGGCTGGAACTTTCATAAATATCTGATTTCCCGCGATGGGCGCGTGCTGGCGCAGTTCCCAAGCAAGGTGAAGCCGGATGACCCGGAACTGCGTGCGGCAATCGATCGCGCGCTGGCCGCACCAGCACCACAGCGCTGACGCGCCTCGACATCTGCGGCGCGCGTGCGACAATATCGCCCCTCGCGCCGCCGGTGGCGTTTGTTCACTTCCAGGAATGCAGCGAATGAAGATGGGAAAGCGTGGCGCGGTTGCGTCGCTTCTGATTTTGGCGATGGCGGCCCCCGGGGTCGTTTTTTCGCAACAACCTGCCGCTGCGGCGGCGACCAAGGAGAAGTCTGTTTTGACCTCGGATCGTGAAAAGATTGGTTACGCCATCGGCATCGACGTGGCCAGCTCGTTTGAGCCGGTTGCCTCGGAAGTAGACGTGGCCGCAATGCGTCGCGCTGTTGAGAACGCCTTTGCTGGCGGCCAGCCGCTGCTGTCGCAGGAAGATGCGCAGAAGACCGATCAGGCGCTGCGCACCGTGATGATGGCCCGTTCGGGCCAGCAGGTTCCGGGCATGGCACCGGGCAGCGCGCCGCCGTCGGTTGACCGCGAAAAGGTCGGCCTGATGCTGGGCAGCTTTGCCGTTGGTCCGTCGCTGGCACGCATCAAGAATGAGATTGATCTGGATTCCGTGTTCCAGGCCATCAGCACCGTGTTCGCCAAGGGCACCCCGCTGATGACCCACGAGCAGGCGCAGGGCGTGCTGCAGGCATTCAGCGCCACCAAGGAAGCTGAAATGAAGGCTGCGGCCGGCAAGGCCGCCCAGACCAACCGTGAAGAAGGCAATGCCTTCCTCGCCAAGAACAAGACCCAGCCGGGCGTGGTGACCACCGCTTCGGGCCTGCAGTATCAGGTGATCCGCGCCGGCAGCGGCGAGCGCCCGATGGCCAGCAGCCGCGTGCGTGTGAACTACGAAGGCAAGCTGCTCAACGGCGAAGTGTTCGACAGCAGCTACCAGCGCGGCCAGCCGGTTGATTTTGGTCTGGACCAGGTCATCAAGGGCTGGACCGAAGGCGTGGCGCTGATGCCGGTTGGTTCCAAGTACCGCTTCTGGATTCCGGGCGAACTGGCCTATGGCGAAGCCGGCACCCAGGGCGGTCCGATCGGTCCGAACGCGACGTTGAGCTTTGACGTCGAGTTGCTGGGCATCATGCCGTAAGGCTGAGTGACGGAGTAGGCGCAACCATGCGTGTAGCTATTTTCGGAACCGGCTATGTGGGTCTCGTCACCGGGACCTGCCTGGCGGAAGTAGGGCACGATGTGGTCTGCGTCGATATCGACCAGGCCAAGGTCGACGGTTTGGAGCGGGGCATCATCCCGATCTACGAACCTGGCCTTGAGCCGATGGTGAAGGCCAATCACGCCTCTGGGCGTTTGGCCTTCACCACCGAAGCAGCGAAGGCCATCGACCACGGTGAAGTGATCTTCATCGCGGTCGGTACGCCGCCGGACGAGGACGGCAGCGCCGACCTGCAGTACGTGTTGGCGGTAGCCCGCACCATCGGCCGCCATCTGGTGCGGCCCACGGTCGTGGTCAACAAATCGACGGTGCCGGTAGGTACCGCAGACAAGGTTCGTGCTGCCATCGCTGAAGAGCTGGCAGCGCGCGGCCAGGAGATCGCCTTCGATGTGGTCTCCAACCCCGAATTCCTGAAAGAAGGCGATGCGGTCGCAGATTGCATGCGCCCGGATCGCATCGTCATTGGTGCCAATAACGTCCATGCGGTGGCGGTATTGCGGCGGCTGTACGCGCCGTTCAACCGCAACCGCGACCGCGTTGTGGAAATGGACGTGCGTTCGGCCGAGCTGACCAAGTACGCCGCCAATGCGATGTTGGCGACCAAGATCAGTTTCATGAATGAGATTGCCAATATCGCCGAGCGCGTAGGCGCCGACATCGAGCAGGTGCGCCAGGGCATAGGCTCTGACCCACGCATCGGCTGGCACTTCATTTATCCCGGCGCCGGCTATGGCGGCTCCTGCTTCCCCAAGGATGTGCAGGCACTGGCGCGTACCGCTGCCCAGCATGGCCACCAGCCGCAACTGCTCAATGCGGTGGAGGCGGTAAATGCCGCCCAGAAGGGCCATCTGTTCGAGTTGATCCAGCGGCATTACGACCGCGGTGAAGACGAAGGTGTGCGCGGCAAGACTTTCGCTGTGTGGGGCCTGGCATTCAAGCCCAATACCGACGATATGCGCGAGGCACCGAGCCGGCGGGTATTGGCGCAGCTGTGGGAAGCCGGCGCCAAGGTGCAGGTGTTTGATCCAGAAGCCATGGACGAAGCCCGTCGCGTTTTTGGCGAGCGTGAGGACCTGGTGTTCTGTGACTCCGCCTTTGCAGCACTGCATGATGCAGACGCTCTGGTGGTAGTCACCGAGTGGAAGCAGTTCCGCAGCCCGGACTTTGCGCGCATACGCGAAGCGCTTGGTGATGCGGTGGTATTTGATGGCCGTAACCTCTACGACCCGGCTGAAATCGAAGCCGCAGGCCTGGCGTATTACGGCATTGGTCGAGGACGTTCCGTACATGCATGAATCAACTTCCGAGCAGCGCGAACAGGCGCTGGAAGCACGCTTGGTTGAGCTGGAGATGCGTGTCTCTTTCCAGGAGCACGCGCTGGCAGAGATGAGTGAAGCACTGGCGGACGCCCGTATGCAGGGCTCACGCAACGCCGATCTGCTGCGCCACCTACTTGATGACCTGGGCAAGGTACGCACGACGTTGTATGCCGATGCTGCCGATGAACCACCGCCCCCGCACTACTGATATCTCCTATGAGTGACAATATTCGTGACCAGCTGCTAGGGCTGGGTTTCAAGCCTGCTCCCAAGCCGGAGCGCAAGCCGGAAGCGCGCCGTGACGGCCGTCCGCCGCAGGGCAAGCCGGGACAGGGCCGGCCGCAGCAGGCGGGCAACAAACCCGCCCATGCAGGCAAGCCAGCCCAACACGGCAAGCCGTCCAATCCGGCTAAGCCCGGGCAGGGCCGGCCGCAGCAGGGTCCGCGCAAGCCACGCTCGCAGGAAGACATCGATCTGGCCAAGGCCTATGCGATCCGTGCGCAGAAGGAAAAGGACGAGCGCATCCAGGCCGAACAGGCCAAGCAGGAAGAAGCACGCCTGCGCCGTGAAGCGCGGGCCAAGCTCGATGAGCTGATCAAGGACAAGGGGCTGAATGATCCCAACGCCGACATTGCCCGTCACTTCCCGTACGGCGGCAAGATCAAGCGCGTCTACGTCAACGCTGATCAGCTCAAGGCGCTCAACGCCGGTGAGCTTGGCGTGCTGCAGCAGAACGGTCGCTACCTGCTGGTGACAGCCGAAGTGTTGGCGCAGGCCGAGGAGATATTCGCCCAGGCCGTGGCGCTGAAGGTTGATCCGAATGCCCCGGCCGACGCGGACCCGTACGCGGACCCGCAGTACCAGGTGCCGGACGATCTGGTCTGGTAAGCGATTGGCTATGATGCAGATAACGGGCGCCGCTGGCGCCCGTTTTTTTAATGGGGAAAACAATGCAGGGACAGTTGAAGCAGGAAGGCTATCTCCCCCACGTTGACGGCCTGCGCGCCATTGCCGTGCTCGCTGTCATCTTCTACCACCTCAATCCGAGCTGGTTGCCAGGCGGGTTTACCGGCGTGGATGTCTTCTTCGTCATCTCCGGCTACGTGGTCAGCGCTTCGGTGGCGCGCTCTTCCGGGTTCGTCGGCTGGAAGGGGATGCTGGCCTTCTATGCGCGACGCATGCGCCGGATCATGCCGGCGCTGCTGGTGTGTCTGCTGGCTACCGGCCTGCTGAGCACCTTGTTCATTCCCGAATCCTGGCTCAGCGAAACCAGCGGCAAGACCGGACGCATGGCCTTTGTCGGGCTGAGCAATTGGGTGTTGGCGGGCACGGGCAATGACTATTTCTCGCCACGTAGTGAGTTCAACCCTTACACGCATACCTGGTCGCTGGGTGTGGAGGAGCAGTTTTACCTGCTGTTCCCGTTGTTGTTCATGGCCTGGTCCAAGGGCGGGCGGGGCCGGGGCTTGTCGATGCTGCTGTTTGGCTTGGCCACCGCCGGTTCGCTGCTGTTTGCCATCATCCGCGCGCTGCAGGGCGGACAGGAGATCGCCTCCTTCTATCAGACCACCACGCGGTTCTGGCAATTGGGTGCGGGCGTGCTGCTGTTCCAGCTGCTCGATATGCGTGGGCGTGCGAACAGTGAAGCGGGTCCAACAGGGCTTTGGTCCATGCTGTTGCAGTTGGGCAGCGCCAGCTTGCTGGGCTACGGCTTGTGGGCAGCGCGTCCCGGCCACTCACCGTGGATCGATGGCTTGTGGCCGGTGCTTGGCACGTTGGGGTTGCTGGGGCTGTTGCACCGTTCCGCCGCCGGCTGGATTGGTAGCAGTCTGTCGGCGCGGCCGATGCTGGTGATAGGGCGGATGTCGTACTCGCTGTATCTGTGGCATTGGCCGGTATTCGTGCTGTTCCGCTGGACGCTTGGTCTGGACTCGCTGGGTACCGGGGGATTGGCATTGTTCTGCACCGCACTGCTGGCCTGGCTGTCTTGGCGATGGGTGGAACAGCCGCTGCGCTTTGGCAGGCGCTGGCGTGCCTCGGATCTGCGTTGGGTGGTAGGCGGCGTGGTGCTGTTGCTGCTGGGCATGGGCTTGCAGAAGCAAATGGAACGCGCCGCCAAGCACATCTCCTTGAGTACGGTCAGTCGCCATCCGTTGGACTGGTATCCGTATGCCAAGGGCTTAAAAAAGGAATTCCCTGATTGCGAGCTGCTGGTGTCGCGTCTGCCGGTCGCGGGTGCTCAGGTGCAGCAGTTCGAGCGTGGCAAGTGCGCTATGGGGAAAGGCGGTGAGCGGCGTTTGTTCGTAGCGGGTGATTCACACGCGCTGGCTTACAGGGAGATGCTGCGTCGTTCGGTTTTGCTCGACGGTGGGCAGGTCCGCCTGTATGCGGGCGCTGGCTGTGCGTTGGTCGGGCTGCAAGGCCGACAACAGGCCGATCCGGGCTGCGCCTCCTACGTGACCCAGACCCTGGCAGATGTAGCCATGCAGGCCCGCGCCGGCGATGTGCTGTTCCTCCCAGGCCTTCGGGTACCAAGACTGGTTGAACAATATGAGTTGCTGGATCAGCAGCACGCACTTGCAGCTGTGCAGAGTGGGGAGGCTGCGGTAAAGCGGGAGGAGGAGGTTCACCTCGCAATTGCTGCACTGAAGCCCCTGGCCAATCGCGGCATTCGGATCGTACTGGAAGCACCAAAGCCGGTGCTGGCTGCGCC
Organism: Stenotrophomonas sp. STEN035; assembly: GCF_056759935.1. Lineage (NCBI taxonomy): Bacteria > Pseudomonadati > Pseudomonadota > Gammaproteobacteria > Lysobacterales > Lysobacteraceae > Stenotrophomonas > Stenotrophomonas sp. STEN035. The sequence continues at coordinate 12,929 of NZ_JBRRDY010000033.1, read as the reverse complement.
ACCGTTCCGTTGCTCGGATGCGTTCAATCGCGGCAATCCGATCTGCGTGAACGGCATGGCGGTTTCGCGTGAACGAATGGAGGCACTACGGGCACCTGTGATGGCCAGCTTGCAACAGGTTGCGCAGGCACTGCCTGGCGCGAGTGTCTGGGATCCTTTGCCGGTACTGTGCCCGGGGACGACCTGCCAGCCAGAGCAAGCGGGCAAGCCTCTCTATTTCGACGGTGACCATTTGAGTGGTTACGGCAATCGAGTGTTGCTGTCCTCGTTCCGCGATCATCAGGCGACAGAAGTGCATTGAGCCGCGCGCGTTCTGCGCTCGGCATGGAGCGCGCGATCGCTCCCGTAGCACGGGAGCGGGCGCTGTAGGCTCTGTGCTTGTCAGTGCAGCAAGATCAGGCGCTACGCGCGTGTGCAAGGTGGCGTGACCGAGTATCAGCTACACGATTCCAGCGCCCTGTCAGGCGACAGGTTCAACGGGGTACTGCAACGTAACTGGCGCTGGCATTGCCACGTAAACCGGTCCCGGATTTGGGGTTGAGTGACAGCCGCATTTGGATGCCGCGGTCTTCACCATTGCCGCGCCAGGTGTAGGTGTGGACCGTCCAGCCCCTTTCGTCGATGGAGGTCATGTCCATGGTCGAGGTATAGCCATCCGGGGCCATTCGGCCAAGCCTTCCGAACTCTTTGGCAATCTCCTTGGGCTCACCGCTCATGATGGTGACCCGGCAGGTTCCATCGTCGGCCCAGGAGAAGCCATAGGGGATGCTTTCGAAGCTGACAAGCCAGGCCTTGCCTGGCTTGTCGCGAAGAAACTCTCTCGCCTCCGGATCCTGCACACGGTCGCCCTGAGCGCTCATTACCTCGGCGAAGGTGTCGGGCTTGTCGAGCAGATCGACGCAGGCAACGGCAAAGATGCCGATCGGCGCCGTTGAGGCTTCGTTGGCGCGAGCAGTCCCGGTCGCAAGCAATGGCAGTGCTGCCAGCAAGGTGTAGAAACTGGAACCGTATTTCATGACAGAGCCCCCTGTGCCGTGAGATGGCGCACTTATAACAGGGATTGGGCCTGCCTGCAGGATTCAGCGCTTGAACCGGGCCTGGCGCGAAGGCGGCAGCCAGTACCAGGCGATCAGGGTGCCGAGCAGGGCGAAACAGCCGCCGACGATGAAGGCGACCTTGCCGTCGCCGAACTGCCAGAGCTGGCCAGCGATCAGGGCGCCGAGCACGCCGCCCAGGCCGGACGAAAAACCATAGAACAGGCCTTGGCCATGGCCATTGAGGTTGCCCGGGAAGTAGCGCGCCAGCAACTGCATGGCCGAGGCGAAGAACGCGGCGAAGCCCAGGCAATGGGTGGTCTGCGCGACCAGCATCACCGGCAGGTTCTCCGGCCACAGCGCGGTGGCCCACCAGCGCAACACGGCGCTTCCCATGGAAATGATCAGCAGCCAGCTGGCATCCCAGCGACGGAAGAAACGCGCGATCAGGAAGAACACCGCTACTTCGAACACCACGCCGACGGTCCACATCAGCCCGAGCAGCGAGGTGCTGTAGCCGTGTTGGTCCATGTAGAGCGAGAAGAAGGTGTAGTAGGGGCCGAACGACAACTGTTCGAGGAAGGCGGCGATGAAGAAGGCCATGACCGGCTTCTGCCGCACGATGCTCCAGAAGCCTGCATCGTGTTGGCTGCGCGCGCCGATATTGCGCGCATAACGGTTGAGGAAGGCCGAGCCGACCATCAGTACAAACAGCGGCAGCATCAGCCATGGCAGCTTGCCGGCACCGTGCTTTTCGATCAGCCAGCCGAACAGGGTGACGACGATGATGAAGCCCACCGAGCCCCAGACCCGGATCATGCCGTAGCGATGACTGTCCGCGCCCAGATGAGTGAGGGTGATCGATTCGAACTGCGGCATCACCGCGTTGTAGAAGAAGCAGAACGCGATCATCACCACGTACAGCGTCCACGGCGGCGCGGGCACCAGGAAGCCGGCGAAACAGACGATGGTCAGTACGCAGCCGACGCGAAGCCAGCGGATCGGATGCGGCGAGACAGCCGCCAGCGAGGTCCAGGTGCTGGGTGCGACCACCCGCGTGGCGTACCACAGGCTCATCATCACGCTGATGGCGGTGACTGTCATGCCGCGCGACTGCAGGTACAGGCTCCAATACGGCGTGAACGCGCCAAGCGCGGCGTAGTAGAAAAAGTAGAAGCTCGACAGGCGTGCGGTAGGCACGGCCCGTGATGGCAAGGCAACGGACGTCATGGGAGGGCGCTGGATGCGCTGGGCAGGCAAAGGGGGGGCTGCAGTTGCAGCAGTCCCTATTGTGCCCTTTGCCGTCTTTGGATGGCAGTTCGCAGAGTCGCGATCCGGCTGATTCCCGTTGTTTCAGGTGAACCGAACGTTCGTTGGTGCAATGTTGGCAACTTTCGCCAAGCAGCGTCCGCCAGCTTGCAGTTGACTGTGGGAGCGGCGTAAGCCGCGAAGCTGGCTTTGCTGCAGTTCCAGATGTCTGTGGAATCTGATGGTGTTCCTGCTTCGCGGCTTACGCCGCTCCCACAAATTTTAGGTTTGCGTGTTGTTCGGCTGGGGCTGGCTCTGACTGTGGGAGCGGCGTGAGCCGCGAAACTGGCTTTGCTGAAGTCGTCGATGCATGTGCGATCGGATGACTCCCTTGCTTCGCGGCTTACGCCACTCCCACAAAGAACGGGGCTACGGATACAGCTCGGTGTGTGCGTGGTCCGACCCTGGACGGCAACGGAGGGCACAGATATCAGGGTTTCGCCTGCGCGTTCCACTCGCTGACCTGCGCCTTGGTCCGCGCCAGCATCGCGTCCAGTGCGGCACGGTCATGGACCTTGCCGCGCATCACCACGGTATTGATCGCGCGGGTGGCTGCTATGTCCTGCAGAGGGTTGCGGTCCAGCAGCACCAGGTCCGCCGCCTTGCCTTCGGCGACCGCACCATAGCGGTCCAGCTTGCCGAACCAGGCTGGGCCGGCACGGGTGGCCGACTGCAGCACCTGCAATGGCGTCAGCCCTTCGCGTACATACAGTGCCAACTCGTTGTGCAGACCGATTCCAGGGAAGTTGTAGGAGTTCAGAAAGCCTGCGTCCGTGCCGGCCATGATGCGCACGCCGGCTTCCTGCAGCATCGGCAGCACCGCGGCCACCTGTGCGTAGTGGGCGTGGCGTGCCTCGATCTGAGCGGGCGTGGCTTTGGCGGCGCGCTCGACGCGCCACTTGTAGGTATCGCGCAGCCCCGGGCCGATGTAAGCCAGGTAAGGGTCGCTGTCGCGCGGTTCCACATCGAGGAAGTCGATGATGCGGCCACCGTCGAGGGTCGGGGTCACGGCGACGCCGAGTTCGGCAAAACGGCGGTACGCCGCCATTGCGGTGGCGCGGTCGAAGCCGGCATGCAGCCTGCGGTTGGCCTCGGCCCGGTCGATCTTTCCGGCGGCGAAGTCGGCAGCGATCGCAGCCTCATCCTTGACCCCGGCCTTGAAGGCGTAGTCCAGGTGCTCGATCGAACTCATGCCGGCCTCGATGGCCTGGCCTACGGTCAGGGCCATCGGTACGTGACCGGAACTGCGCAGACCTCGCGCCTTGGCCTGGCTGACGGCGTACAGGAACAGCTCCGGCTTCAGCGTGCTGTCGGTGATTTTCACGAAATCGACCTGGTCGCGCTGCTCGCGATCCAGCGCGGCGTCCACACCGGCCTTGTCGCCGGCTTCAATCGTGCCTTTCCAGACAGGCGCCAGGCCTTCGATCTTGGCGCCGGAGGTGAACAGCTGCGGCCCGAACAACTGACCACTGGCGATCTGCCCGCGCCACGACAAGACCTGCTCGGCGAGATCCCCCGACGCGTCACGCACGGTGGTGATGCCATGCGCGACGTATAGCGGCAGCAGGGCCTTGTTCTCTTCGATCAGTGCCGGGCCGCCGCCAAAGTGGACGTGCATGTCCCACAGTCCGGGAATCAGATAGCGGCCGCGGCCATCGATGGCGGTGGTGGCGCGCCATTGGGTGCCCAGCTGTGCATCATCACCGACGGCGACAATGCTGCCGTCACGGATGGCGACGGTCTGGTCGGGTATCGCACGGCCATGTTCGACATCGATCACGGTTGCATGGCGGATCACTACGTCCGCCTGGGATTGGGCGGCGATTGCGGGCGAGATGGTTGCTGCGAGTGTGGTCAGCAGCAGGCCGAGCGTGGTCTTCATGGCGTATTCCAGTGATAAGCGATGGCCTCAGGGCGGGCCAGATATGAGTCGCCGCACGGCACAAGCGAAGGCGACTGCGTGCGGCCTGCTGGTTCTGGTGTTTGCCCGAGGTTGCAAGCGATGCTACAAGTGCAGTGAGCTATCGTGAAATTAAATGTCGTGGTCGAGTCCAGTTCAAAAACAAATAGGGCCTACTTCGAGCTGGATCTGCTGCGGGCGTTGGTGATGGTGGCCGATTGCGGCAGTTTCACTGCCGCCGCCGCGCGTCTGCATTCCACCCAGTCGACCATCAGCCAGAAAGTGCGGCGGCTGGAGGACCTTGCCGGGCACCGCCTGCTGGATCGGGGGGTGCGCGATGTGCGACCGACGGATATCGGTGAGACCGTATTGGGTTACGCCCGGCGCATGTTGTCGCTCAACGAGCAGCTGGCAGAGGCCATGTCGGGCGATGGTGCTGCGGTGGTCATAAGACTGGGTGTGCCGGAAGATTTCGCTGCAGGGCGCACCACGCCGGTGCTGGCTGAGTTCACCAGGGCCTATCCGCGGGTGAAGCTGGAAGTCAGTAGCGGCTTGAGTCGTGCCTTGGCCGAGGGCTACGACCGCGGCGAGCTCGACCTGATCCTGGTCAAGCAACGGCGTGGCAGCCGTGAGGGCGTGGCCTGCTGGCCCGAACCGATGTGCTGGGTGGACAGTGCCAGCAGTCCCTCGTTCGGGACCGAGCCGGTGCAGCTGGTGGCGTTTCCGCCGCGTGGCATGTACCGCGAAGACATGATCGACGCGATTGAACACCTGGGTCGGCGGTGGCGCATCAGTTTCACCAGCTCCAGTCTTGGTGGCATCCAATCAGCAGTTGCCGATGGATTGGGCATCAGCCTGTTGCCGGCGCGTGCGATGACAGCCGGACATGTGGTGCTGGGGGTGGAAACTGGCTTGCCACGAATCGACAGCGTCGAGCTGGCGGTCCTGCACCGTCCGTCGGCGGACCCGGAAGCCAAGGCCTTGGCCGCGTTGCTGATCCAGATGCTTGAGCAGGAAATGGGTTGAGATCTGCGGCAGCCGGGTAGCTGGCGACTGCCAACTACGTCAGAACAGGTCTTGGACCGGCGTATCCAGCAGCTCTTTGGCGCTGTGGGTGAAGCGGCGCAGGCTCGAAATGCCCAGGTCGCGGATCAACGAGTGGGTGGTGTGGGGCAGGGCGGCGTCGTAGATGTCCTGCGGTGCGACGTTCTTGCCGTGGACACCTGGCAGCAGATCGATGCCGGCCGCTGCGTAGCAGTGCTGCACCATCGCCGAGCAGTACAGCGCGCCTTCCTTGGATAGCAGGTTGCTGCGCCGACGCAGGCGGGTGCTGTGCATCGCAAACAAGGTGCCGACCAGCTCGCTCAGCGAGTAGCTGGACAGCCCTGACAGCAGATCCAGCGCGGCAACCTGCACCTTGTGAGTCTGTGCGGCATCCAGGCCGAAATCGAGGATGGCCAGGTTCGGGAAGGCCTCGTCGTCGAAGTAGCGATCGGCGCGGTTCTCCTGCGCACCGAGCCGCAGCTGGCGATTGCGCAGGTCCAGGTCCGACTCCAACACCCACCAATGACCATCCAGCCGTTGCTCACTGAACAGGAATGCGTGCGACCACAGGCTGCGGTGGCCGTCCTGGGTCAGTGGCGCCTGCGCCTTGCGGATGGCCTTGCCGACCCAGTCATCGGTGCCGCATAGGCCAATGCGACCAGGCGCGGCGTGCTTGCGGATCAGCTCTGCATTGCGACTCTGCATGGGGTCTGGGCTTGGAGGGCAGCTGGCAGGATAGGCGCTGGCGGCGCAGTTGTCGCCGCCAGCAGTTGCGGCTTATTCCGGATCGTAGTCGAGGTTGGAGGCCAACCAGCGCTCTACCTGCGCGCGATCCACGCCCTTGCGCTTGGCGTAGTCAATGACCTGCTCGCGCGATACCCGGCCAACCACGAAATACTGGCTTTGCGGGTGGCTGAAGTAATAGCCGGAGACTGCTGCAGTGGGCAGCATGGCGAAGCTTTCAGTCAGCGACATGCCGATGCCTTCCGCGTTCAACAGCTGGAAGATGGTCTGCTTTTCACTATGTTCCGGGCAGGCCGGGTAGCCGGGGGCTGGGCGGATGCCGCTGTACTTCTCGGCGATCAGCGCCTCGTTGTCGAGTTGCTCATCCTTGGCGTAGCCCCAGAATTCGGTGCGCACACGCTGGTGCAGACGCTCGGCCATGGCTTCGGCCAAACGATCTGCCAAGGCTTTGAGCAGGATGGCGTTGTAGTCGTCGTGGTCGGCCTCGAAACGGGCAACGTGTTCATCGATGCCAATGCCGGCAGTAACCGCGAACGCGCCGATCCAATCCTGCTTGCCGCTGTCTGCTGGCGCGATGAAGTCGGCCAGGCAGAAGTCCGGGCGCTCAGCAGGCTTGTCGACTTGTTGGCGGAGGAAGTGGAGGGTTTGCTGCTCAAGCCCCTCTCCCTCCGGGAGAGGGGTTGGGGTGAGGGCAGACGGCACAAGCAATGGAGCCAAAAGCTTGCCCTCATCCGCCCTTCGGGCACCTTCTCCCGCAAGCGAGAGAAGGGAAGAAGCGGCACCTTCTCCCTTCGGGAGAAGGGAAAGCACGACATCATCGCCACTGCTATTCGCCGGCCAAATCCCAAACGCCGCCCTGGCCGTCAGCCACTTCTCATCCACGATCCGCTTCAGCATCGCCTGCGCATCGGCAAACAGATCACTGGCCTGCGGACCCACGATTTCATCCGTTAGGATCGCCGGGTATTTGCCAGCCAGTTCCCAGGCCTGGAAGAACGGCGTCCAGTCGATCACTGGCAGCAGATCTTCCAACGGATAATTGTCGAACACATGCACGCCCGGCTGGTTCGGCGTCGGCGGGGTGTACTGGCTCCAGTCGCAGGTAAAACGCTGGCCGCGTGCATGTTCCAGCGAGACCAGACGTTTGGCATCACCACGGTTGCGGTGGCGCTGGCGGATATCCGCGTAGTCGGCATCGTTGGCGGCGACGAAGCTGGCGCGCAGTTCGCGCGAGATCAATGACTGCGCTACGCCGACCGCGCGCGAGGCGTCCTTCACCCACACCGTCGGTGCGCTGTAGAACGGGTCGATCTTCAGCGCGGTGTGCGCGCGCGAGGTGGTGGCACCGCCAATCATCAGCGGCAGCTCGAAGCCCTGCCGCTGCATTTCCTTGGCGACATGACTCATTTCTTCCAATGACGGCGTGATCAGACCAGACAAACCGATGATGTCGGCGTTTTCTGCGCGGGCTGCGTCCAGAATTTTCTGCGCCGGTACCATCACACCAAGATCGACCACCTCGAAATTGTTGCAGGCAAGCACGACGCCGACGATGTTCTTGCCGATGTCATGCACGTCACCCTTGACCGTGGCCATGATGATCTTGCCATTGGACTTGCCGACTTCGCCGGTACGCGCCTTCTCTTCTTCGATGAAGGGCAGCAGATAGGCCACGGCCTTCTTCATCACGCGTGCAGACTTCACCACCTGCGGCAGGAACATTTTGCCGGCGCCGAACAGATCACCGACCACGTTCATGCCGTCCATAAGCGCGCCTTCGATCACATCCAGCGGACGACTGGACTGCTGGCGGGCTTCTTCGGTGTCTTCCTCAACCCAGGCATCCAGACCTTGCACCAGCGCGTGGGCAAGTCGATCGCGTACCGGACGCTCACGCCAGGCCAGGTCTTCAACCTTCTTCTCGCCCTTCTTGCCCTTGTAGCGTTCGGCGATTTCCAACAGGCGCTCGGTACCGTCGCGACGGCGGTTGAGGATCACGTCCTCCACGCGCTCGCGCAGTTCCGGGTCGAGCTGATCGTAGATCGGCATCGCGCCGGCGTTGACGATACCCATATCCATACCGGCCTTGATGGCGTGGTACAGGAACACCGAGTGGATCGCCTGCCGCACCGTTTCATTGCCTCGGAACGAGAACGAGACGTTCGACACGCCGCCGGACACATGGCAATGCGGCAGCGTGCGCTTGATGATGCGGGTGGCTTCGATGAAGTCCACCGCGTAGTTGTCGTGTTCCTCGATGCCGGTGGCCACGGCAAAGATGTTGGGGTCGAAGATGATGTCTTCCGGCGGGAAGCCGACCTGCTCGGTCAGGATGCGATAGGCGCGGGTGCAGATCTCTACCTTGCGTTCGCAGGTATCAGCCTGGCCGACTTCATCGAATGCCATCACCACCGCGGCAGCGCCGTAGCGGCGCACCAGGCGAGCGTGTTCGATGAACAGTTCCTCGCCTTCCTTGAGCGAGATCGAGTTGACCACGCTCTTGCCCTGCAGGCATTTGAGGCCGGCCTCGATCACGCTCCACTTGGAGGAATCGACCATTACCGGGATGCGGGCGATATCCGGCTCGGACATGATCAGGTTGAGGAAGCGCGCCATTGCCTTCTCGGAATCGATCAGGCCCTCGTCCATGTTGACGTCGAGGATCTGTGCGCCGCTGGCGACCTGCTGGCGGGCAACGTCGACAGCCTCTTCGTAGCGTTCTTCCTTGACCAATTTGCGGAACTGCGCGCTACCGGTGACATTGGTGCGCTCGCCGACGTTGATGAACAGCAGGTCAGGAGTGATGACCAGCGGTTCAAGGCCAGACAGACGGGTGTAGTGGGTTGCGGTGTCGTTGCTCATTACCAGACCTTGAAAACCTGTCCATTGGCGATGCCATCGATGCTGCGCTGGTACGCCAGTGCGGCGCGCGCGGCGGAGACCGGTTCAAAGCCGGGGAAAAAGTCGCCGTAAGCATCCAGTGCTTCGGTCAGCACGCTGGGGCTTATCGCGTTGATGCGCAGGCCGCGCGGCAGTTCGAGTGCTGCGGCGCGAACGAAACCTTCGATGGCGGCATTGACGCTGGTGGCGCTGGCGCCTTGCGCGATCGGCTGTTCGGTGAGGATGCCGGTGGTCAAGGTGATGCTGCCGCCATCGCGCAGATGATGTTGGCCCAACAAGGCCAAACGTACCTGACCAAGCAGTTTGTCGTGCAGTCCCTTCGCGAACTGCGCAGGGCTCATTTCCGTCAGCGGCCCGAAGTGGACGCTGCCGGTGGTGGCGACGATGGCGTCGAGCGGACCGACTGTCTGCAGCAGTGCGTTCACGCTGTCATCGCTGCCCAGATCAACGCTGTGCAGCGGGTCCGAACGCGATGCGGTGATGACTTGATGGTGTTGCTGCAGATGTTGCGCAACCGCCGAACCCAGGGTGCCACTGGCACCGATCAACAGGATCTTCTTCATCGTGTAGTCCTCAGGCAGCCTTGTCTGCAGCCAGCGGCAACGCGCGCGGCGGCAATCCCGCAACGGCTTTGGCAATGGCGCGGATGTGATCGGGCGAGGTGCCGCAACAGCCGCCGACCAGATTCAACAGGCCGGACTGGGCGAACTCTTTCAGCGTGGTCGCCATTTCCTCGGGCGTCTCGTCGTACTCGCCAAAGGCGTTGGGCAGGCCGGCGTTCGGGTGGGCGCTGACATAGCCACTGGATACCTGCGACAGCGTTTCAATATGCGGACGCATATCGGTGGCGCCCAGTGCGCAGTTGAAGCCGATCGACAATGGTTGGCTGTGCGAGACCGAGGCATAGAAGGCTTCGGCGGTCTGCCCGGACAATGTGCGGCCGGAGGCATCGGTGATGGTGCCGGAGATCATGATCGGCAAGCGCCCGCCACGCGCGTCGAATACCTCTTCGATGGCGAACAACGCCGCCTTGGCGTTGAGCGTGTCGAAGATGGTTTCCACCATCAGTGTGTCGGCGCCACCGTCGATCAGACCATCGATGGCCTCGCGGTAAGTGGCGCGCAGCTCGTCGAAGCTGGTGTTGCGGAAGCCTGGATCGTTGACGTCGGGGCTGATCGAGGCAGTGCGGCTGGTCGGGCCAAGCACGCCAATGACGAAGCGAGGCTTGTGCGGTGTGATTGCTTCAACTGCGTCACAGCACTTACGTGCCACCTGCGCGCCGGCCTTGTTCAACTCATAGACCAGATGCTCAAGGTGGTAATCAGCCTGGCTGACCGAGGTGGCGTTGAAGGTATTGGTTTCCAGCAGATCCGCACCGGCTTCGAGGTAGGCGGTGTGGATGCCGGCGATCACTTCCGGCTTGCTCAGCAGCAGCAGGTCGTTATTGCCCTTGAGGTCATGCTCGCAGCCTGCACCATGCACGTGCTGGCTGTCGAAGCCGCCAGCGAAACGCACACCGCGATAATCGCCTTCTTCCAGACGATGGCGCTGGATCATCGTGCCCATGGCACCGTCGATGATCAGGATGCGCTGTTCAAGCGCACTGAGCAGCTTGGTGACGCGTTCGGGATGGAGCCAGGGCAGGGCGTGCATTGGGGCAATCAACCAGGTAGGGGTATCAGGGGCGGTGCGCGATCAGCGAGATCACTTCGAAGTGGGGCGGGCGCTTTTCGCGGGTCACGGTCTCCAAGCTCGAGACTTCCAGCCCGGCCTTCTCGACAAACTTGCGCAGTTCCTTGCCGGTGAAGCCGAGGTTGACGTGGCCATAGGCCTCGACGGCGGCCTTGTGCTCGTGGCGGGCCAGGCTGCACAGCATCAGCCGGCCTTGCGGGCGCAATACACGGGCGCACTCGGCAACGGCCTTGGCTGGCTGAGTGGCGTAGGTGAGGGCGTGCATCATCACCACCAGATCGAAGCTACCGTCGGCGAACGGCAGCTTGTGCATGTCGCCCTCCAGCACTTCCACGTTGGGCAGCTTGCGCAGGCGCTCGCTGGCAGCAGCCACCACGCGGGCGCTGGTGTCGATGCAGACATAGCGCTGTGCGTGCGGAGCCAACAGTTCGGCCAGCACGCCATCGCCGGAGGCGATGTCCAGCACGTCGCCGGTTTCCAGCAAGGGCAGGGCGCTGCGCGCCATCGCTTCCCAGGTACGGCCAGGCGAGTAGTGGCGCTCCATGTCACCGGCGACGCTGTCGGCCCAGTTCTGGTCGGCCGCGCGCATGGCAAGCACGGACGGCACGCGTTCGGCGTCCTGGCGCAGCAGAGGATCGTCGCTGCCGCTGCTCAAGGCATGCCACAATGCGCGCTGTGCCGGGTCCAGCGCGGCCTCGTCAAAGCGGTAATACGCCGAGACGCCGGCACGCCGATCACGCACCAGGCCGGCTTCCTTGAGCCTGGCCAGATGGGTGGACACGCGCGGCTGGGCCAGCGTGGTGATGGCCGACAGCTCGGCCACGGTCAATTCTTCCTGTTCCAACAACGTCAGCAGACGCACGCGCGTCGCATCGGCGAACACTTTCAGACGGGTTGACCAGTCTTCCAGATCCATAAATATCTACCTATCGCGATATAGAGATATTCTCCCTGTGTTGCCAGTTTCGGTCAAGGCGATGCATAGGCTGAATGGGGTTGCGATGGTTACAATCGCAACTTGATCAGACCCTGGGAGGGGTGTTGTGGATTTCAGTTATTCCGACGAGCAGCTGATGCTGCAGGACGTCGCGCGTCGCATCGCCAAAGAAAAGATCGCCCCCAGCGCTGAGCACTTCGACGCTACCGGTGAGTACCCGCTGGACAATATCCGTCTGTTGGGTGAGAACGGCTTGATGGGCATCGAGGTGCCGGTCGAGTACGGCGGCTCCGGCATGGATCCGATTTCCAGCGTGCTGGCCATCGTCGAGGTGTCGGCTGCCGACGCGGCACATGCCACCATCATGTCGGTCAACAATTCGCTGTTCTGCAACGCCCTGCTGGGTTATGGCACCGAGGCGCAGAAGCAGACCTACGTACGTGCGATTGCCGAAGGCCGAGAGATTGGCGCGTTCGCGCTGACCGAATCGCAGTCCGGCTCCGACGCGACCGCGATGCGTTGCCGTGCCGTGAAGCAGGCCGATGGTTCGTTCGTGATCAACGGCCAGAAGAGCTGGATCACCTCCGGTCCGGTGGCGCGTTACATCGTATTGTTTGCGATGACCGACCCGGAACAGCGCTCGCGCGGCATCACCGCTTTCATGATCGACACCAGCAAGCCTGGCTTCGGTCGCGGCAAGACCGAGCCCAAGCTGGGTGTGCGTGCATCGGCGACCTGCGAGATCGAGTTCCAGGACTACGTCGCTGCAGCGGAAGATGTGATCGGCAAGGAAGGCGAGGGCTTCAAGATCGCGATGAGCCTGCTGGATTCGGGCCGTATCGGCATTGCTTCGCAGGCGGTCGGCATCGCTCGTGCTGCATACGAGGCATCGCTGGCGTACGTGAAGGACCGCAAGTCGTTTGGTGCGCCGATCGGCAGCTTCCAGATGATCCAGGCCAAGATCGCCGACATGAAGTGCAAGCTCGATGCGGCGATGCTGCTGACCCTGCGCGCGGCCTGGACCAAAGCACAGGGCAAGCGCTTCTCCACCGAGGCGGCGGTAGCCAAGCTGACCGCGTCCGAGGCAGCGATGTGGATCGCCCACCAGGCGGTGCAGATCCACGGTGGCATGGGTTATTCCAAAGAAATGCCGCTGGAGCGTTATTTCCGTGATGCCAAGATCACCGAGATCTACGAAGGCACCTCGGAGATCCAGCGTCTGGTCATTGCCCGCAACGAGACCGGCGTGCGCTGATCACCCTGCAATGCCGGGCAATGCCCGGCAGATGTGCTCATGTAGTGGGGGGCGGCGCGGCGGGGGACGGCGCCGGTGGGTGGAGAGGGCAAGCGCGGGGGGGGCGCGGGGGCC
>NZ_JBRRDY010000032.1:0-61692 GCF_056759935.1 Stenotrophomonas sp. STEN035 | reverse complement strand
CCCGGCCCCCCCCCCGCTCCCGGCGCCCTCGCCGCGCCGCGCCCGCGCCGGGCCCCGCCCGGCCGCCCCCCCCGCCCCCGCCCCCCCCCCCCCCCCCACTACCGGTGGGTTTGCTGGGAAGGCCTCTGCCGAGCATGGCTCGGCACTACATTGGTTTGCTTGATTTTGGTCAGTGCGCCGGTTGCGCGTGCGGCGCATGGTGGCTATCCAGGCGTGGAGGGCATTGCGATGGCCAAACCTTTTCCGTTGAATCCAAAGCATCCCGAGCGGATCTGCTGGGGCTGCGATCGCTATTGCGCCACCGATGCGCTGGCCTGCGGCAATGGTTCCGGGCGTACGCAGCATCCGGCCGAGCTGCAGGGCGAGGATTGGTATCTGGCGTGGGGGATAGCGCCTGAGCCCGGAAAGCCAGGGCGGGCGGCGCTGGGGAAATTGTAGGAGCGGCGTGAGCCGCGAAGCTGGCATTGTTGCGATTGCCTACAGCCTGCGATCCGATGAATTGCGGCTTCGCGGCTTACGCCGCTCCCACATGGTGGCGGGCGGGATTGCGGCCAAAGCCTTTGCCGAGCATGGCTCGGCACTACCCGTTGGGTTTTTCTGAATGGTGGCTGTCGCTGGCGGGGGGAGGCTTGATCGCGGCGCTGGTCGGCCCCATTACCGGTGAACAGTATTCCGGAGGCCGTATGGACCCCAGTCAGAACCCGAACGTGTTTCATGCCACCACCATCTGCTGCGTGCGTCGCGGCGAACATGTGGCGATTGCTGGCGATGGTCAGGTCACCCTGGGCCATACGGTGATGAAGGGCAATGCGCGCAAGGTGCGCCGGCTCGGCCGCGATGGCCAGGTGCTGGCGGGATTTGCCGGTGCAGCCGCTGATGCCTTCACCTTGTTTGAATTGTTTGAAGCCAAGCTTGAAAAGCACGGCCAGCTGACCCGCGCGGCGGTAGAACTGGCCAAGGATTGGCGCACCGATCGCCGCTACGGCAAGCTCGAAGCGCTGCTGGCCGTGGCCGACCGCGAGACTTCGCTGATCATCAGCGGTACCGGCGATGTGATCGAGCCGGAAGACGGCATCATCGCGATTGGTTCCGGCGGTTCCTACGCGCTCAGTGCGGCGCGGGCGCTGCTCAAGCACACCGATCTGGATGCACGTGGCGTGGCCACCGAGGCGATCAACATCGCCGGCGGCATCTGCATCTACACCAACACCAACGTCGTGGTGGAAGAGCTCTGAGCTCTTCGGCCATCAACCGCGAGTACCCCATGAGCCACAAGATCGAAGTTTCCTCCGCCACCATGACTCCGCGCGAAATCGTGCAGGAGCTGGACCGTCATATCGTTGGCCAGCACGACGCCAAGCGCGCGGTCGCCATTGCGCTGCGCAACCGCTGGCGCCGCATGCAGCTGCCCACCGAGCTGCGCAACGAGGTGATGCCCAAGAACATCCTGATGATCGGCCCGACCGGCGTCGGCAAGACCGAAATCGCCCGTCGCCTGGCCACGCTGGCCAATGCGCCGTTCGTCAAGGTGGAAGCTACCCGTTTCACCGAGGTCGGCTACGTCGGCAAGGACGTGGAGCAGATCATCCGTGACCTTGCCGATACTGCGGTGAAGTTGTACCGCGAGCAGGCCAAGGTGCGCGTGCGCACCCAGGCCGAAGAGAAGGCCGAAGATCGCATTCTTGATGCCTTGCTGCCGCGTCGTAGCGTTGGTATTGGCTTTGATCCGGAAGCAGCGCGCAATGAACCGTCGGCTGCCGATAACGAAACCCGCATCAAGTTCCGCCGCATGCTGCGCGCTGGCGAGCTGGACGAGCGCGAGATCGAACTGGATGTCGCCGCCAACGTCAGCATGGACATCATGACCCCGCCGGGCATGGAGGAAATGGGCCAGCAGCTGAAGTCGATGTTTGCCAATCTGGGCAGTGCCAAGTCGAACAAGCGCACGTTGAGCATCAAGGCTGCGCGTCCGCTGCTGATCGAGGAAGAGGCCGGCAAGCTGGTCAACGAAGACGATATCCGCACTGCAGCGATTGAAGCCTGTGAGCAGCATGGCATCGTGTTCATCGATGAGATCGACAAGGTCGCCAAGCGCAGCGATGCCGGTTCCTCCGGTGGTGATGTGTCACGCGAAGGCGTGCAGCGCGATCTGCTGCCGCTGGTGGAAGGCTCCAATGTGTCGACCAAGTACGGCACGGTGAAGACTGACCACATCCTGTTCATCGCTTCTGGTGCGTTCCATCTGGCCAAGCCCAGTGACCTGATTCCCGAACTGCAGGGTCGTTTCCCGATCCGCGTGGAGCTGGGCGCGCTGAGCAAGAATGATTTCGTGCGGATTCTCACCGAGCCGAAGGCGGCGCTGACCAAGCAGTACGAAGCCTTGTTGGCGACCGAGGGCGTCAAGGTCAATTTCACTGCAGAGGCGGTGGATCGTTTGGCGGAGATTGCGTTCCAGGTCAACGAGCGTCAGGAGAATATTGGGGCGCGTAGATTGCACACGGTGTTGGAGCGCTTGCTGGATTCGTTGAGCTATGAGGCGCCGGATCGTGATGGCGAAAGCATTGCGATCGACCCGGCGTATGTGGACAAGCACCTGGGTGAGTTGGTGAAGGACCCGGATCTGAGTCGCTATATTTTGTGATTGTTGCTTTGGTTTGGTGAATAGCGGCGGCACTTTGGTGTCGCCGTTTTTTTTAGTTGGTTGAAGGTGATGGTTGGGGTAGGGCAGCGGGCATTGCCAAAGCCAAAGCCGAAGCACTGCCTTTGCTTCAAGCCGTCATTCCCGCGCAGGCGGGAATCGCTCTGGCTTTGGCTCCGGCTGTCGGCATTGCCGGTAAGTCCCCTGCCGAGCATGGCTCGGCACTACCGGAGCTGCGCTTAGCCCTCCCTTTGCCGCAGGCAAGGGGAGGGTTGGGAGGGGTGCTTTTGCCTCGACCTTCGCTTGCTTCGCGGCTTACGCCGCTCCCACAAAGCTGGTGCGGCTCTGGCAGCGGTGCTCGGTAAGGCCTCTGCCGAGCATGGCTCGGCACTACACGGTTTGCTTAGTCTTCGTCCGGCGGTGGCAGCGGCGAAGGATCTGAGCCAGGTTCGAATACACCTGGCTTCACGTAGTGCGCCATCAGCGCATCCAACATTTCCCGGCTGTCACGTTCCAGGTCGAACTGGGTGGGTTCGAGCATGGCGCTGTACAACACGCCGGTCAGGCCTGCGTGCAGGATGCGTGCGCTGCTTGCGGTGTTCACGCCGTCGCGTAACTGGCCCAGGTCGCGCGCGCGCTCCAGGGCGCGGCGGAAAATCGCCATCTCTTCTTCAACGCTGTCGTGCTGCAGCTGCTGCATCGCCACGCTCTCGGCGGACAGGTCGTTGCGCAGCATGATCTCCATCATGTCGCGTAATTGTGGATCGTTGGCCAGTTCGCTCAAGGACACCAGCATCGCCGAGCGCAGGTCCAGGATCGGCGTGCTGCGCAGGGGGGAATAGGCTTGGCGCAGGCGCTTGATGAACGGCACGCGCTCGCGGTTGATCATCGCTTCCAGCACTTCGGTCTTGTTCTTGAAGTGCCAGTACACCGCGCCGCGGGAGACGCCCGCGCGCTCGCCTATCGCCGCCAGCGAGCTGCCGGCAACGCCGTGTTCATGGAAGCAGGCCAGCGCGGCATCGAGAATGCTTTCGCGGGTGGCAGCTGCCTCTTCTTTGGTCTTTCTGGCCATTGCTCGGTGCAAATGCTGGATGAAACCGACCTGAATTGTACCCGTTTACAAACATGCGTGTATGTATGTATATTTCCTCGGCTTGCTCTGCAGGATGGCCGTGATGTGTGCGGCGGTGGCGGTTGCCACCGATGTACCCGTAACGTATGTGGTACGGAAGGATATGCCCGGGCGTATCTCATGTTCCGCCCGATCCTCGAGCGCCACTTTTCCCCATTGAGCTCCTCTCCCATGCCTGCTATCAGTCGCTACCGTCTCGTCGCGCTTTCCCTCGCACTATCCGTCGCGCTCGTTGCCTGCAAAGGCGGCGGGGAGCAGCCGCAGCAGGGTGGGCCGGGTCAGGTCACCGTGGTCACGCTGAAGCCGGAAACGGTCACCTTGACCCGTGAACTGGCCGGCCGTGCCAACGGCTACCAGGTCGCCGAAGTGCGCCCGCAGGTCAGCGGCATCGTTGCCAAGCGCCTGTTCACCGAAGGCAGTGTGGTCAAGGCCGGCGATCCGCTGTATCAGCTGGATGACGCCGCCTACCGCGCCCAGGCCAACAGTGCCCGCGCGCAGCTGGCACGTGCCGAAGCCAGCGCCAACGCCGCCCGTCTGGCCGCGCGCCGCAGCAGTGAGCTGGTCAAGTCGCGGGTGATCAGCGTGCAGGACGACGAGAACGCACAGGCCGCCTGGAAGCAGGCCGAGGCCGACGTGCTCGCCGCCCGCGCATCCTTGGATGCTGCCAACGTGACGCTGGGCTATGCCCGCATCACCGCGCCGATCAGCGGCCAGATCGGCAAGTCCTCGGTTACCCAGGGCGCGCTGGTCAGTGCCGGTCAGGCAGAGCCGCTGGCCACCATCAACCAGCTTGATCCGATCTACATCGACGTCACCCAGTCCTCGGCCGAGCTGCTGCAGCTGCGCCGCGAACTGGCCGCCGGTCGCCTCGAGGGCGCCTCGGAACTGCCGGTCGACATCGTGCTGGAAGATGGCAGCACCTTCGGCCACAAGGGCAAGCTTGAGTTCTCCGAAGTCAGCGTCGACCCGGCTACCGGCAGCTACCTGATGCGCGTGCGCGTGGACAACCCGGACCAGGTGTTGATGCCAGGCATGTTCGTGCGCGCGGTGCTGGGCAGTGGTGTGCGCCCGAACGCGCTGCTGGTGCCGATGCAGGGCATTGCGCGTGATCCCAAGGGCGACACTTCCGCGATGGTGGTGGACGCCGAAGGCAAGGTTGCCGTTCGCCCGGTCAAGGTCAGCCGCACCATTGGTGACAAGTGGCTGGTCGAGGACGGTCTGAAGGCAGGCGACAAGGTCATTGTCGAAGGCTTGCAGAAGATCGGCCCGGGGATGCCGGTGCAGGCCACCGAGAAGGGTGCCGAAGCCGCCAAGCCAGCCGCCGCGCCTGCTGCGGCGCCGGCTGACAAGCAGTAAGCGGAGAACTACATGGCACGCTTCTTTATCGACAGGCCCATCTTTGCGTGGGTCATCGCCATCATCATCATGCTTGCCGGCGCGCTGGCAATGCTCAAGCTGCCGATCTCGATGTATCCCGAGGTCGCGCCGCCTGCGGTGTCCATTTCCGCCAGCTACCCGGGCGCTTCGGCCAAGGTGGTCGAGGACTCGGTGACGCAGATCATCGAGCAGAACATGAAGGGCCTGGACGGCCTGATGTACTTCTCCTCCAACAGCTCCTCCAACGGCCAGGCCAGCATCACCCTGACCTTCGAGAGCGGCACCAACTCCGACATCGCCCAGGTGCAGGTGCAGAACAAGCTGCAGCTGGCGATGCCGTTGTTGCCGCAGGAAGTGCAGCGCCAGGGCATCAACGTTGCCAAGTCCAGCTCGGGCTTCCTCAACGTGCTGGGCTTCGTCTCTGAAGACGGCAGCATGGATGAGAACGACATTTCCGATTACGTCGGTTCCAATGTCGTCGATCCGCTGAGCCGCGTGCCGGGCGTGGGTTCGATCCAGGTATTCGGTGGCAAGTACGCCATGCGCATCTGGCTGGATCCGACCAAGCTGCAGACCTACAAGGTGTCGGTCGACGAGGTCACCGCTGCAGTCAAGGCGCAGAACGCGCAGGTCGCCGTGGGTCAGTTGGGTGGTGCACCGGCCGTCAAGGGCCAGCAGCTCAACGCCACCATCAATGCCCAGGATCGTCTGCAGACGCCGGAGCAGTTCCGCAACATCGTGGTCCGTACCGAAACCGACGGCTCCACCCTGAAGCTGGGCGACGTTGCCCGTGTCGAACTGGGCGCGGAAACCTACGACTTCGTTACCCGTTACAACGGCAAGCCGGCCTCCGGCCTGGCCATCACCCTGGCTACCGGCGCCAACGCGCTGGAAACCGCCGAGGGCGTGAGCAAGACCCTGGACGAGTTGAAGGCCAACTTCCCGGCCGGCATGAAGGCAGTGATCCCGTACGACACCACGCCGTTCGTGAAGGTGTCGATCAAGGGCGTGGTCAAGACGCTGCTGGAAGCCATCGTGCTGGTGTTCGTGGTGATGTATCTGTTCCTGCAGAACTTCCGCGCCACCTTGATCCCGACCATCGCCGTACCGGTGGTGTTGCTGGGCACCTTCGGCATCCTCTCGGTGCTGGGTTTCTCGATCAACATGCTGACCATGTTCGCGATGGTGCTGGCGATCGGTCTATTGGTCGATGACGCCATCGTGGTGGTGGAGAACGTCGAGCGCATCATGTCCGAGGAAGGACTGTCGCCGCTGGAAGCCACCCGCAAGTCGATGAGCCAGATCACCGGCGCGCTGGTTGGTATCGGCCTGGTGTTGTCGGCGGTGTTCGTGCCGATGGCCTTCATGAGCGGCTCCACCGGCGTCATCTACCGGCAGTTCTCGGCGACGATTGTGTCGGCGATGGCCTTGTCGGTGCTGGTCGCCATCGTGCTGACTCCGGCGCTGTGCGCCACCATGCTCAAGCCGCTGAAAAAGGGCGAGCACCACGTTGCACATAAAGGTATCTCGGGCCGTTTCTTCAACTGGTTCAACAACGGCTTTGATCGCACCAGCGGCACCTACCAGCGCGGCGTGCGCGGCATTCTTGCCCGTCCGGGTCGCTTCATGGCGGTGTTCCTGGCGCTGGCGGTGGTGATGGGCCTGCTGTTCGTGCGCCTGCCCAGCTCGTTCCTGCCCAATGAAGACCAGGGCATCCTGATGGCGCTGGTCAATGCGCCGGTCGGCGCCACCCAGGAACGTACCCTGGAGTCGATCTACAAGCTGGAAGACCACTTCCTCAACAACGAGAAAGACGCCGTTGAATCGGTGTTCTCGGTGCAGGGCTTCAGCTTCTCGGGCATGGGCCAGAACTCGGGCATGGCCTTCGTCAAGCTCAAGGACTGGCACGAACGTAGTGCCGATCAGGGCGTAGGTCCGATCACCGGCCGCGCGATGGCCGCACTGGGCCAGATCAAGGACGCCTTCATCTTCGCCTTCCCGCCGCCGGCCATGCCGGAGCTGGGTATCGCCTCGGGTTACACCTTCTTCCTGAAGGATAATTCCGGGCAGGGCCATGATGCGCTGGTCAATGCACGTAACCAGTTGTTGGGCATGGCCGGCGAAAGCAAGCTGCTGGCCAACGTGCGCCCGAACGGTCTGGACGATACCCCGCAGCTGCGTCTGGACATCGACGTGGCCAAGGCCGGTGCGCATGGTCTGTCGCTGGACACCATCAACAGCACGCTGGCTACCGCCTGGGGTTCGAGCTACGTCGATGACTTCATCGACCGTGGTCGCGTCAAGCGCGTCTACGTGCAGGCCGATGATGCCTTCCGCATGAATCCGGAAGACTTCAACCTGTGGACGGTGAAGAACTCCTCGGGCGAGATGGTGCCGTTCTCGGCCTTCGCCAGCCAGCGTTGGGATTACGGTTCGCCGCGTCTGGAGCGTTACAACGGTGTTTCCGCACTGGAAATCCAGGGTGAAGCCGCACCGGGCGTAGCCTCGGGTGACGCGATGCTGGAAGTGGAAAAGCTGGCCAAGCAGTTGCCGGCTGGTTTCACCATCGAATGGACTGCCGTGTCCTATCAGGAACGAGAGGCTGGTTCGCAGACGCCACTGCTGTACACGCTGTCGCTGCTGATCGTGTTCCTGTGCTTGGCTGCGCTGTATGAAAGCTGGAGCGTGCCGACTGCGGTGTTGATGGTTGCACCGCTGGGTATTCTCGGTGCGGTGCTGGCCAACACCATGCGCGGCATGGAGCGTGACGTGTACTTCCAGGTGGCGATGTTGACCACGGTGGGTTTGACCTCGAAGAACGCGATCCTGATCGTCGAGTTCGCCAAGGAGCATCTGGAGAAGGGGTCGGGCGTGATCGAAGCGACGATGCACGCGGTCCGCGACCGTCTGCGCCCGATCATCATGACTTCGCTGGCCTTCGGCCTGGGCGTGTTGCCGTTGGCGATCGCCTCCGGTGCGGGTTCGGGTGCACAGCGCGCTATCGGTACCGGCGTGTTGGGCGGCATGGTGGTGGGCACCTTGCTCGGCCTGTTCTTCATCCCGCTGTTCTTCGTAGTGGTGCAGCGCTTGTTCAACCGCAAGCAGCTGGCCAGGAACGGCGACCTGCCGCAGCAGTAAGCGGGCAGGGTAGTTGCAAGCAAAAGGCGCCGAAAGGCGCCTTTTGTTTTTTTAGCCCCTCTCCCGCTTGCGGGGTGAAAGAGGGGCGTTTACAAACCATCGGTTTGTGCCCCTGTTGAACGAACTTGCGCCAGCGCAAGGGCCGGGGCGCGGAGCGGGGGTTGGGGTGAGGGCAGCTCTGGGCCTGGGAAGCCTGAAAGCCAACCCCTCCCCAACCCTCCCCTTTGCTGCGCAGAAAGGGAGGGGGCTAGAAGCAAGGCAAAAAAAACCGGGCTGGGCCCGGTTTTTTTATGCTTCGTTGTCCGCCAGCTCCAGTAACTGAGCCTTCTCAACCGCGCCCAGGCGCTGGGCAAATACCGCCAGGCGGTTGCAGAGCTCGGCCTGATGTTCCGGATGTGCCGCTACCAATTCACGTTGAACCTGTTGGTAGGCATCCCAGAACGGGGCCGAACAGCGATGTCGTGCGTACTGCTGTCGCAATTGCTCCCCAGCACGCTGGAGGGATTGGCGACTGCTGTGTTGGATGGGCGTTGTATACATCGCTTCACCTCGATGGCAGTGCCCCTGTACCCCGAGCATACCGCTGTTTATCTTACGATCTGACTACAGCGTCTAATTTCCCTATGAGATTAATGGGGATTTGTTCAGATTACGTCACATTATTCGCCGATATCTTCATTCCAGACGTCCGGGTTCTCCGCGATGTAGCGGCCCATCATCTCGATGCAGCTGGCGTCATTCAGGTCGATGACGTTCACGCCGTTCTCGCGCAGCCAGTCGATGCCGCCGGGGAAACTGACCGATTCACCCACCACCACCGTGCCGATATTGAACTGCCGGACCAGGCCACTGCAGTACCAGCACGGGGCCAGGGTGGTGACCATGATGGTGTTGCGGTAGCCGCGCTGACGCCCGGCCTTGCGGAAGGCGTCGGTTTCACCATGGATGGACGGGTCGCCTTCCTGGATACGGCGGTTGTGGCCGCAGCCGAGCAGGCGGCCATCGTTGTGATACAGCGCCGCGCCAATCGGGATGCCGCCTTCGGCCAAGCCCTGGCGGGCTTCGGCGATGGCGGTTTCAAGCAGGGCGCGGTAGTCCGGGGTGGTGATCATGCAAGGTCCTTGTGGTGCCGTGGCGATCATCATAGCGGCCGGATTCAGCCTGCTGGCGCCGCAATCGGGCTGTCGGTGCGATAATCAGCGGCATGAGCGAATCCCCCTACAAGACCGGCACCACCCACTTCGGCTTCCGCGATGTACCGGCCAAGGACAAGCAGAAGCTTGTCGGCCAAGTGTTCACTTCCGTGGCCGACAACTACGACGTGATGAACGACCTGATGAGTCTGGGTATTCATCGGCTGTGGAAGCGTTACTTCGTCGCCACCGCGCAGGTGAAGCCGGGTGATCGGGTGCTGGATCTGGCCGGCGGTACCGGCGATATCGCGGTGCTGCTGAAGGAGCGCATCGGCGCCGAGGGCAGCGTGGTGTTGGGTGATATCAACGCTGGCATGTTGTCGGTGGGTCGCGACCGGTTGACCAACCGTGGCCAGGTGTCGGGCTTCGAGTGGGTGCAGCTCAATGCAGAAGCGCTGCCGTTCCCGGACCAGAGCTTCGATCTGGTGACCATTTCCTTCGGTCTGCGCAACGTGACCGACAAGGAAGCCGCGCTGCGCGAGATGTACCGCGTGCTGAAGGTGGGTGGTCAGGCGCGCGTGCTGGAGTTCTCGGAAGTGACGGTGGATTGGTTCAAGCCGATCTACGATTTCCACTCGTTCAAGGTGCTGCCGAAGTTGGGCAAGCTGTTTGCGCGTGGTGATGCTGATAGCTACCAGTACCTGGCCGAGAGCATCCGCAAGCACCCGCCGCAGGAAGAGCTGAAGGCGATGATGACGGAGGCAGGTTTTGGCCGCTGTCATTACAAGAATCTGAGTGCGGGTATTGTTTCGATTCACTCGGGTTACAAGCTTTGAGGCTTGGTTGCTGGGTGGGTTGAGGAAAGGGCGGCCATTGGCCGCCTTTTTTGTATGTGGGACGGTGCTGCTGGTTTTGTCTTTTGTTGTGAGGCCCCTGCCGAGCATGGCTCGGCACTACAGTGGTCCGCGCGCGCTGAGTCTTCGCGAGGATGACGGCAAAAAGGCCAAAGCGAATGCCAATGCCGCACTGCCGCATCCGCCAACGCCTTTCAGGTTTAAAATCAGCGGTTGTTCCCTGAACCGGTTCCAGATCAATGCGTTCTTCGTTCCTGATGCTGCCCCTGGCCGTGGCGCTCGTCGCCGGCTGTGCCAAAGAACCCGCAGCCCCCACCGTCGACCCCGTCGCCCAGAAGCCCGCCGCCGCCGTGAATACTGTCAGCCGCAGCCACGATGAAAGCTCCTACGCCGAACCCGAAAAGGTCGTCATCAAGGACCTGGCGCTGGATCTGAAGGTCGATTTCGACGCCAAGCAGATCGGCGGCACCGCGACCTATACGCTGGAGTGGAAGGACAAGGCTGCCAAGCAGCTGCTGCTCGATACCCGCGAGTTGACCGTTGAGAAGGTCGAGGCCGTGGCCGCCGATGGCGCTGCCACCCCGCTGCAGTTCGTGCTGGCACCGGCCGACAAGGTGTTCGGCAGCAAGCTGAGCATCGAAACCCCGGCCCAGCCGACCTCGGTGCGCATCACCTACCACACCGCGCCGACCGCCTCCGGTCTGCAGTGGCTGGAGCCGTCCATGACCGAGGGCAAGAAGCTGCCCTTCATGTTCAGCCAGTCGCAGGCCATCCACGCCCGTTCCTGGGTGCCGTTGCAGGACACCCCGAGCGTCCGCTTCACCTATAGCGCGCATGTCACCAGCCGCCCGGACGTGATGGTGCTGATGAGCGCCGACAACGACCCGAAGGCTGCACGCGATGGCGACTACGCCTTCAAGATGCCGCAGCCGATTCCGTCTTACCTGCTGGCCATCGCTGCTGGCGACCTGGTGTTCGAGCCGATCTCCGAGCGCTCCGGCGTGTGGGCCGAGCCGACCATGGTCAACAAGGCCGTCAAGGAATTCGAAGACACCGAGAAGATGATCGGTGCCGCCGAGAACCTGTATGGCGAATACCGCTGGGGCCGTTACGACATGCTGGTGCTGCCGCCGTCGTTCCCGTTCGGTGGCATGGAAAACCCGCGCCTGACCTTCGCTACCCCGACCGTGATCGTTGGCGACAAGTCGTTGGTGTCGCTGGTCGCGCACGAACTGGCGCATAGCTGGTCCGGCAATCTGGTGACCAACGCCAGCTGGAAGGACATCTGGCTCAACGAAGGTTTCACCACCTACGTGCAGGGCCGCATCACCGAGGCGCTGTATGGCGCCGAGATGGCCGAGATGGAGCGCGAGATCGACCAGACCGATCTGCTCAACGAAGTGAAGGACATGAGCCCGGCCGACCAGGCGCTGGCACTGCCGCCGCTCAACGAGCGTGACCCGGACGATGCGCTGAGCCAGGTGGCCTACGTCAAGGGCGCATGGTTCCTGCAGTTCCTGGAGCAGCGTTTTGGTCGTGCAGTGTTTGATCCGTTCCTGCGTGGCTGGTTCGACGACCATGCTTTCCAGAGCGCCAACACCGACCAGTTCGTCGAGTACATGAAGAAGAACCTGCTGCCGAAGAATCCGACGGCGGTAACCGATGCAGAGCTGAAGGCATGGCTGGAAGAGCCGGGCATCCCGGCGTTCGCCACCAAGGCCCGTTCGCGGAACTTCGCCGTGGTCGACACCGCCCGCATCGCCTTCCTGGGCAGCGACTCGCTGCCGAACAGCCAGGTAACCCGTGAGTGGAACACCCAGGAATGGGTACGTTTCATTGATGGCATGGGCGAGAAGCTGCCGGTCGAGAAGCTGGCGCAGCTGGACAAGGGCTACCACTTCACCGGCACCCCGAACGGCGAGATCGCGATGCGTTGGTACCCGCTGGCAATCCGCAGCGGCTACACCGAAGCACAGGCTGCTGCTGGCGAGTTCATCCAGAAGGTCGGTCGCCGCAAGCTGGTGCTGCCGATCTACGCTGAACTGCTGAAGACGCCGGAAGGCCTGGCCTTCGCCAAGGAAGTGTTCGCCAAGGCCAAGCCGGGCTACCACCCGATCACCACCGCCTCGGTGGAAGCGATGATCGCCAAGGCGGAAGCTGCACCGAAGCAGGAAGCTGCGCCGAAGCAGTAATCGGTTGTAGCGCGGGATAAGACAACGGCGGGCGCAAGCCCGCCGTTGTTGTTTGTGTTGTTTGTGGTTTGCTTTGCTTTGCTTTGCTTTGCTGTTGTTTTCATGCCGTCATCCTCGCGAAGGCGGGGATCGCTCTACGCTTTGGCTTTGGCCTTTGCACTGGCGCGAAGCTGGAGCAAAAGCAAGAGCGATTCCCGCCTTCGCGGGAATGACGGCATTAAGGGCGTAGAGCAAAACCCAAGAGCCTGGTGCGCTCAGTTTCCAGCCTTCCCCGAAACAACCGGCAATCCCTTCAACACCGACTTATCAATCTTCGCCGCCACACCAACACTGCGCCCCGCAAGATTGACCACGCTGTACTGCACCGCCACGCCCAGCACCTGGGTTGCCTGTGACATATCCAAACCATAGGACTGGCGTAGCCACTGCAGCATCCCCGAGGTTGCCAAACGCAGCGCATCGTCGCTGGAGCCACCTTGCCCCAAGGTCATGATCTGCGTGGGTGATTCAACGCGAGGTGTGGCGATGGACTGCTTCTTGATCAGTTCAACCTTCAGCACCACATCCAATGATGTTTCCAGCGCCCATTGGCTGGTTTCACCGTCGCCCTGCAGGGCATGACCGTCGCCGACATACAGCAATGCGCCGGGCTGCTGCACCTCAAGGTAAATCGTATTGCCTTCGACCACGGCGTTGAAATCCATGTTGCCGCCGAAGTCGCTGGTGTCGCCGGTAGAGAACGGTGGATAGCCAAAACCGGGAGCAACGGCGAGGCCGCCGAGCATCGGCTTGACCGGGATTTCAAAGTGCTTCAACGCGCCGCTGGCGCCCTGCGGTCGCGCCATGCCGCGCACGCGATCCAGTTCCCAGCGCACCGGATTGCCCAGCGCCGCGGTCTCGGTGGCGATGCGCGGTGTCTTCAAGCGGCCGACGATGCCGTCGAGGCTGTCGGCGTAGTCGCGGTTGAGCTTGAGCGAACGGATGGTGATCGCCAAAGTATCGCCTGGCTCGGCACCGGCGACGAAGAACGGCCCGACCTGTGGGTTGCCGAACAAGGCGCGGGTGATGCCGTGCTCGTCGACACCGCCGGAATCCAGGGTCTTGGTCTGTACCGAATCGCCGGGCCATATCACCAGCGCCGGGGCGCGATCGGCGCTGAAGGTGTTGGAGTAATCGCTAGGCGTGAAGTCGTGCAGGCGCGGTGCCTTGTCCGGCCGTGACGGCACCCGCCGAGCGGTGAAATCATGTGCTGCACGCGCGCTGTGGTTATTGGTGTCCGGCTCGTCGCTGCGGCCCTGCATACGGCTGCCATCGATGCGGCCATCGTAGTGATAGACCTGGCCGTCGCTGCCGGTTGCGGTGAACTTCAGCTGCGTGCCGTTCAAGCTGCCAGCAATCGGGTCACCGCCCAATGTTCCGCTGACGCGCGTGCCTTGCACGTCCAGATTCAAGGTCTGCTGGGCGCTGTTGCCCCATAGATCGGTGGCCAGGATCCATTGATCGGCAGCGAGGGCATGGAGCGGGAGTACGGACAACAACAGCGATGACCATCTCAGGGAAGTGCGCACGTTGCCTGTGTCTGCGAAGGGCCCGGTGGGCGTGTTCGCGGAGTGTACGAATGGGTGCCTTGCCGTCGCAGTGTCAAAGGTAACTACATCTGTAGTCATCCTGGCTACTCTTACAGCCGAGCGATGATCCCTGCGGCAGGCTGCCGGGGTGGGGGCGCGCCGTACTCGTACTCAGGGCGTTAGCGCGCGCACCGCCAGGAACATGTCCACGCAGTCGTGCATTACCCGCTGCTGTGCACTGTGATCCAGAGGCGCGGCACCCATCGTGATCTGCGGCCAGAACGCGAACGCCTTGACCATGCCCTGCAGCTGGTGGGCGGCATCGGCCGGGGCGATGTCGTCGCGCAGGCGGCCATCGGCCTGGGCGGCGCGGATCCAGGTGGTCAGCCCCTCTTCCTTCTCGGCCAGCTTGTCCATCATTGCGCGCGCCCGTTCCGGTGCATGCACCAGCTCGGCCATGGCCACCCGCGACAGGTCGATGAAGCTGGCATCGCTGAGCAGGCGCAGCTTCTGCGCGACGAAGGCCAGCAACTGCTCGCGCAATGGCCGGGCCGGATCGTAGGCGAGTGCGTCCAGCGACTGACTGGCTTCCCACAGCTGCCAGAGGATGGCGGTGAACAGCTCGTCCTTGCTGGCGAAGTGGTTGTAGACCGTGCGCTTGGAGACTTCGGCGGTGGCGGCGACGCGGTCCATGCTGGTGCCGGCAAAGCCCAGTTCGCGGAACTCGGCCACCGCCGCGCGCAGGATGGCCTCGCGTTTGCGGTCGGTCAGGCGGAGCGGGCGCTTTGATTCGGTCATCCATCCATTTTACACCGTTCAGTTTACTTTCCTTGAAATGGAAGTAGACTCGCCGGTGTACTTTTAACGGCAAGCCCAGCCATGAAGCGTCGCCTGCCTCGTTTTCTCCTTCTCATTACGGTGCTGATTGCCATGTCCATTGGCCTGCTGACCTGCGGTGCGCATCCTGCCGCTTCCTACGACCAGTCGCCGCAATACGGCGAGGGGCGCTTCCACAACGTGGCCAAGCAGGTTCCGCTCGGCTTCGTGCGTGGCGCCAAGGTGTGGTGGCGCTTCCTGTTCGAAAAACCGGCCGATGCGACGCCGCAGGTGGCGATTCCGGTACATGCCTTGACCCGGCAGGCGCTGCTGGACGCACCGGACGACAGCCTGTGGCGACTGGGTCACTCGACCATGCTGATGAAGCTGGATGGTCACTTCTGGCTGACCGACCCCGTGTTCTCCGAGCGCGTATCGCCGTTCTCGTTCATGGGGCCGAAGCGTTTCCATGCGCCGCCGCTGTCGATCGAGGAGTTGCCCGAGATCACTGGCGTCATCATTTCGCACGACCACTACGATCACCTCGACCACGACGCGGTGTTGGCGCTGGCACCGAAGGTGCGGCACTTTGTCACTGCGCTGGGTGTGGGTGATCGCCTGCTGGCCTGGGGCGTGCCGCAGGAAAAAATCACCCAGCTGGACTGGTGGCAGGAAACGCGGGTGGAAGGGCTGAAGATCGCGGCCACGCCTGCACAGCATTTCTCCGGTCGCGGGCTGTCCGATGGCAACCGCACCCTGTGGGCATCGTGGGTGATCGATACCGGCCGCACGCGGATCTTCTTCAGTGGCGACAGTGGTTATTTCGATGGCTTTGCGAAGATCGGTGAGCGCTACGGCCCGTTCGATCTGGCGATGGTCGAGACCGGTGCCTATGACGCGGATTGGCCGGGCGTACACATGCAACCGGAGCAGAGCCTGCAGGCGCATCTGGATGTGCGCGGCAAGGTGATGATGCCGATCCATAACGGCACGTTTGACCTGGCTTTGCATCCCTGGACCGAGCCGTTCGAGCGGATTACCGCATTGGCGGCGGAGCAGGGGGTTGTGTTGACTGCGCCGCAGATGGGCGAGCGGCTGGATATCCGTGCGCCGGCGCCTTCTACGCATTGGTGGCGGGTTGGCGAGGAGTGATGGTTGCGGTTGTTGCCGTTGCAGTTGCTGTTGCTGTTGCTTTCAATGCCGTCATTCCCGCGAAGGCGGGAATCGCTCTTGCCTTTGCTTGTGCACGAAGTCAGGGGCAAAGGCCAGAGCCAGAGCGATTCCCGCCTACGCGGGAATGACGGCATAAGAGCCAAAGCCAAAAGCGATCCTGATTCCGCTTCCCCACTCCCCAACATGCTCTAAAGTGAACCCCATCGCGCGTCCATTCCGCGCCACGTTCACTGGAGCTGTTTGATGAAACCCCTGATCCTCGGCGCGCTTTGCGTCTTCGCCCTGGCCGCCTGCAGTAACCCGGAGGCCGAGCGCCAGCAACAAGAGGCGGCTGCCGCCCAGGAACGCGCCAAACGCGAGGCCGACGCCGAAGGCATCGGCAAGCTCTACGACGCTGCGATCACCGCCACCGATTGGGAAAAAGCGCGCATCCACGGCGCCGCCTTGCTCGATCAGTTCCCCGATTCGGAAACCGCCAAGCGCATCGAGCCGGGCTTTGCCGAGGTCCGCGAAAAGGCCGCTGCAGCCGGCGAGCTGCGCCGCATGCAGGCCTTGTGGAGCTACAACCAGGTGCCGGTCAAGGGCGGTACCCAGCGCTCGGCGGCGATCCTCAGCAAGGACCGCGTGGAAGTAGACAGCACCGGCCCCAAACAGGTGAATCTGGTGTTCCGCGATCACCCGGAGTGGAAGCGCCACGCCTATCTGGTGCTGCAGTCCAGCGACTTCGCCAAGGTTTGCTACCGCGCCTGCCAGGTCAAGGTCAGCGTCGACGGCGCGCCTGCCCGCAACATGGCAGCGCATCGCCCGGATACCGATGAAGCCATCGCCATGTTCATCGATGACAACCGCGGCCTGTGGCGGCAGGCACGCAAGGCCAAGGTCATCGAGATCGAGTTCCCGGTACTGGCCGGCGGCACCCGCAAGGCGGTGTTCGAGGTTGGCGGGCTGGACGGCAGCCAGATGCCGAACTGGGATTGATGCCGGTGCTCGCTGATACGGCGGGGCGTTGCGACGTGGCCGCCAGCCGTCATTGGGTGTTTGACATGGACGGCACCCTGACCGAGCCGGTGCATGACTTTGAGTTGATCCGGCGTGAACTGCGGATTCCAACCGGCGCGGACATTCTTGAGCATCTGGCCAGCCTGCCGGCGCAGCATGCCGCGGAGAGCCATGCCTGGCTGATGCAGCACGAGCGGGAACTGGCCGAAGCGTCGGTTGCGGCGCCGGGAGCCGTGGCCTTGATCCGCGCGCTGCATGCCGATGGTTGCCGGTTGGGCATCCTTACCCGCAATGCGCGCGAGCTGGCCGAAGTGACCTTGGCGGCGATTGGTGTGGCGGAGTGTTTTGCTGTCGATGAGATCATCGGTCGCTGGGAAGTGGAGCCCAAGCCGTCACCTGCTGGATTGCAGTTCTTTGCCGAGCGTTGGGATGTAGCACCGGCAGCGATGCGGATGGTGGGTGATCATTACTACGACCTGGCCACCGCGAAGGCTGCTGGTGTGCCGGGGATTCTGATCAATGTGCCGGATGATCCGTGGCCGGGCATGGCGCAATGGCAGCTGCGCGATTGCGCGCAGTTGTTGCAGCAGTGGCAGGCCGCAGGCGGTTTGTAGGAGCGGCGTAAGCCGCGAAGCTCGCACACCATCAGATTGCCGAATTCGCCTGCAATCCAGCATCACCAGCTTCGCGGCTTACACCGCTCCTACAGGTGTCATGCGGCCGACGTATGGTGGGTGAGGCCTCTGCCGAGCATGGCTCGGCACTACCGTTTCCCGCTGAGGGCCATGCAAAAAAAACGGCGCCGAAGCGCCGTTTTTCTTAGAGGCCGTAGCCGAACTGCTGCTTGAACTGGTCGTTGAACTCGGCGAAGTCGAAGCGCTGGTTCTGCGTGCCCGGGTGCTCCACCTTCAGCGCGCCCATCAGGTTGCTCATGCGGCCGACGGTCAGCCAGTCCATGCCCTTCTCGATGCCGAAGATCAGGCCGGCGCGGAAGGCGTCGCCACAGCCGGTTGGGTCGACCACACGGCGCTCGTGCGCCGGCGGGATGTCGAAGGTCTTTTCCGGGGTGTGGATGATGGCGCCGCGCGGGCCCTGGGTGGTGATGTAGGCCTTGGTCCGGGCGACGATGTCGGTCTCGCTCCAGCCGGTGCGCTGCTGCAGCAGGTTGGACTCGTAATCGTTGACCACCACGTAGTCGGCCTGCTCGATGAACTCGCGCAGTTCCGGGCCGTTGAACAGCGGCAGCGCCTGGCCCGGATCGAAGATGAAGGGAATGCCGCATTCGACGAACTCGGCAGCGTTCTGGATCATGCCTTCGCGGCCGTCCGGGGCAACGATGCCGAAGGTGACGCCCGGCACGTCGCGCACGTGGTTGTCGTGCGAACGCATCATCGCGCCCGGATGGAAGGCGGTGATCTGGTTGTTGTCGTGGTCGGTGGTGATGAAGCACTGCGGGGTGAACATGTCTTCCAGCACCCGCACCTGGCTCAGGTCGATGCCCATGCGCTCGAAGTGCTCGCGGTACGGACCGAAGTCCTGGCCCACGGTGCCCATCGGGATCGGGCTGCCGCCCAGCAGCTTCAGGTTGTAGGCGATGTTGCCGGCGCAGCCACCCAGCTCGCGGCGCATGCGCGGCACCAGGAACGACACATTCAGGATGTGCACCTTGTCCGGCAGGATGTGGTTCTTGAACTGGTCCGGGAACACCATGATGGTGTCAAAGGCAAGGGAACCACAGATCAAAGCGGACATTGCGAACAGGCCTATACGTAAAAGGAAAAAGCCGCCGCGCACGCGCAGGCGACCCGGCGCGACTGCGCGCCAAAGTGCGTAAGGTTACCGGCTGCGGCGGTCCACGGCCACAAGCAAGGATGTACCGCAGCTGCCCGGAGTGGTCGAAAGCCCAGAATTCACTAGGATTTTCCTTGCTCGGGCGGGGGTGGGTTGATAGGCTAACTGCCCTCATTTTCTGCCCATTTTTTCGCCAACCGGCGTGGGCGCGACACCCCTCAGGATCACTTCCCAGATGTTCAAGAAGCTGCGTGGCATGTTCTCCAATGACCTGTCCATTGACCTGGGCACGGCCAACACCCTTATCTATGTGCGCGGCCAGGGCATTGTGCTGAACGAGCCGTCGGTCGTGGCCGTGCGTCAGGACCGTGCCATCGGTGGCACCCGCTCGGTGGCTGCCGTCGGCGCCGAAGCCAAGCAGATGCTCGGCCGTACCCCGGGCCATATCACCACCATCCGTCCGATGAAGGACGGCGTCATTGCCGACTTCACCTACACCGAGGCGATGCTCAAGCACTTCATCAAGAAGGTGCACAAGTCGCGCGTGCTGCGCCCCAGCCCGCGCGTGCTGGTCTGCGTGCCGGCCGGCTCCACCCAGGTCGAGCGCCGCGCCATCAAGGAATCGGCCGAGGAGGCCGGTGCGCGTGATGTGTTCCTGATCGAAGAGCCGATGGCTGCTGCGATCGGTGCCGGCATGCCGGTCACCGAGGCGCGTGGTTCGATGGTCATCGATATCGGCGGCGGCACCACCGAAGTCGCGGTCATCTCGCTGAACGGCATCGTCTATTCGGCCTCGGTGCGCATCGGCGGCGACCGTTTCGACGAGTCCATCACCAATTACGTGCGCCGCAACCACGGCATGCTGATCGGTGAAGCCACCGCCGAGCGCATCAAGGTGGAGCTCGGCTGCGCCTACCCGCAGGCGGAAGTGATCGAGATGGAAATCTCCGGCCGCAACCTCGCCGAGGGCGTGCCGAAGATGATCAAGATCAGCTCCAACGAAGTGCTGGAAGCCCTGCACGAGCCGCTGTCTGGCATCGTCTCGGCGGTCAAGCTGGCGCTGGAGCAGACCCCGCCGGAGCTGTGCGCCGACGTCGCCGAGCGCGGCATCGTGCTGACCGGTGGTGGCGCCCTATTGCGTGACCTGGACCGCCTGATCTCCGAAGAAACTGGCCTGCACGTACAGGTGGCCGACGATCCGTTGACCTGCGTGGCCCGCGGTGGCGGTCGTGCGCTGGAGCTGGTGGACATGCACGGCAACGAGTTCTTTGCGCCGGAGTGATCCGCAGGGAATGGGGGCTGGGGATCCGGCAATGGGGAGCAGGGTGTCCTGCAGCTCGTTCCACTCTCCAGCATCCGCTTCCCCAAGCCAACGGCGTGACACCAGTCGCGCCGTTTCCATACCCGATTCTTCATTCCCCATTTCCAGCCTTCTGTCGTGCCCCCTTACGCCGGTCCTCCCGTAGCTTCCCGTCAAGGGGATGCCAGCAGCACGCTGCGTCTGCTGGCGTACCTGGCCTTGGCCATCACCTTGATCGTGCTGGATGACCAGGGCGGCTGGATGTCGCGTCTGCGCGCCCAGGCCAATGTGCTGGTGCAACCGATCTGGGCCCTGGCTGGTGTGCCGGGCCGGGTAGGGGCATCGGTCAAGGACAACGCCGCCAGCCATAACCAGCTGGTCAGCGAAAACCGCGAACTGCGCAACCAGCTGCTGATCGCCAACGCGCGACTGACCCGTCTGCAGACCGCCGCGCTGGACAATGCGCAGCTGCGCGAGCTGCTCAACGTGGCCGAGCGCAATGGCCTGGACGTGCAGCTGGCGCCCATCCTCGATATCGATCTGGACCCGGTCAAACAGCGTCTGGTGCTGGATTCAGGCAGCCGCGCCGGCGTGCATGTCGGCCAGGCGGTGATCGATGCCGGTGGCCTGATGGGCCAGGTGATCGCGGTGACGCCAGCGCATTCGACGGTGCTGTTGCTGACCGATCCGGACCATGCGGTGCCGGTGGCGGTGGCACGCAATGGCGTGCGGCTGATTGTCTACGGCCGCGGCGACCGGCTGGAACTGCGTGATATTCCGCTCAGCGCGGGCGTGGAGGTCGGCGATGAGATCGTCACTTCCGGTCTGGGCGGGCGTTTCCCGGCCGGCTTCCCGGTCGGCAAGATCCTGAAGCTGCGTCCCGACGATACCCACGCCTTCCTGGTCGGCGAGCTGGAGCCGGCGGCCAAGTTGGACCGTGGCCGCAACGTGCTGCTGCTGCGTTCGGTACCGGCGCTGCCGCAACTGCCCGACAGCACTGCAATCGAATCGGCGCCGGAAGCCGCGGCCGCGGGCGGTCCATCCGCCGCCCCGGTCAACCGCATGGGCGCGGCAGCTGCGGTTGTTCCTGCCGCCAGCAACGCCACCAGTCCTCAGGCTGCGGCTCCCACGCAGGCCCCGGGCAGCGCGCCAGTGGTGACCGAGCCGGCAGTTGCAGGCCAGGCGCCCGCCCCGGCGACAACGCCAGCCAACGAATCCGCAAGCCCGGCAACACCAGTGACCACTGACAACCCGACCCCGCCGCAGGTACGGCCATGAGTCGTCTGCGCACCAAGGGCTGGGTGATGCCGGTCAGTTTCGTGCTGGCCTTGCTGCTGGCGCTGATTCCGCTGCCCGAACTGCTGTTGCCGGCACGCCCGTATTGGCTGGCGCTGGTGCTGGCGTACTGGGTGATCGAAACCCCGGACAAGGTCGGGCTGGGCTTCGCCTTCAGCATCGGCCTGCTGGCCGATGTGATGTTCGGCGGCATTCTGGGTGAGCAGGCGCTGCGGCTGGTGGTGATGGCCTTCATCCTGCAGCGCTTCCGTGCGCGTATCCGTTTCTTCCCGCTGTCGCAGCAGGCCTTGGCGATGGGCGGGCTGCTGTTCAATGACCGCGTGATCGATGCTGCCATCCACCTGCTGGTGGGCGAGCCGATGCTGCCGTGGAGCTACTGGGTGGCGCCGCTGCTGGGCATGGCCTTGTGGTTGCCACTGTATGTGCTGCTGGATGCGGTGCGGCTGGGCAAGCGCGGGCGCTGACGATGGCGTCGCGCCGCCAGCACAAGAACACGCATGCAGAGGCCGAGCAATTCCGGCGCCGTGCCGCGATCGGCTTCCTGGGTGTGCTGCTGACCCTGGGTTTCCTGGCCGGCTGGTACTTCAAGCTGCAGGTGCTGGACCACGACATCTACGCCACCCGCTCCGAGGCCAACCGCATCAAGGCGCGGCCGGTGGTGCCGGGGCGTGGCCTGATCTACGACCGCAACGGTCGCCTGCTGGCCGAGAACGTGCCAGCCTTCCGCCTGGACGTGACCGCCGACAAGGTCCAGGACATGGACGCTACCCTGGCCGGGCTGCAGAAGATCTTCTCGCTCAGCGAAGAAGACATCGAGCGCTTCAAGCAATCGCGCAAGGCGCGCCGCGGCTTCATGCCGGTAACGCTGAAGCTGCGGGTCAGCGACGACGAGATGGCGCGCTTCGCGGTGGACCGCTGGCGCTACCCGGGCGTCGAGCTCGAGCCCTATCTGACCCGTCGCTATCCCTACGGCGATCTATTCGGCCACATCATTGGCTACGTCGGCCGGGTCGATGACAAGGATCTGGAAGAGCTGGGCGAGGGCAATGCGGCGCTGACGCACATCGGCAAGTCCGGGTTGGAACGTTTCTACGAGACCCAGCTGCGCGGCAAGATCGGCTACGAGCAGGTCGAGACCAATGTGCAGGGCCGTGCGATCCGCACGGTTGGGCGGGTGCCGGCGCAGTCGGGGACCGATCTGCGGCTGTCGATCGATGCCGACCTGCAGCGCGCCATGGTGGCGGCGTTCGGTGAGCAGGAAGGTTCGGCGGTGGCGATCGATCCACGCACCGGCGAGATCCTGGCCATGGTCAGCCTGCCGTCGTTCGATCCCAATTTGTTCGTCAACGGCATTTCCCACGCCGACTTCAAGGCACTCAACGAGAATCCGTCGCGGCCGCAGTTCAATCGATTGGTGCTGGGTGGTGTGGCCCCGGGTTCGACGGTGAAGCCCTTCCTCGGCCTGGCCGGCCTGGACAGCGGTCTGCGTCGACCTGAAGACAAGATCCTGTCGCGCGGCATGTTCTACCTGCCTGGCGTGAGCCGTGGCTGGGGCGACGCCAACCGTGGCGGTCATGGCTGGACCGATCTGCGCAAATCGATCACCCAGTCGGTCAATACCTATTACTACCAGCTCGGTATCGACATGGGCATCGAGCGCTATGACGACTACATGGGCAATCGCTACGGCTTTGGCCAGCCCACCGGCATCGATCTGGCCGGCGAGATCGGCGGTATTCTGCCGTCCCCCGCAGCCAAGCTCAAAGCCAACAAGGAGCGCTGGTATCCGGGTGACACGGTCAATGCCAGCATCGGCCAGGGCTTGTGGAAAGTGACGCCATTGCAGCTGGTGCGCGGTGTTGGTGGCCTGGCTACCGGCCAGCTGCGCACGCCGCACCTGGTGATGGAGCAGCGCGCCGGCTTCGACCACGACTGGGCGCCGACGCAGCAGCCAGCGAGCCGACCGATCAGCCCCAATCCAGCCAATGTGCAGGCAGTGCGCGAGGGCATGATGGGCACCATGCAGCCCGGCGGCAGTGGCTGGCGGTCCGCCGCCGGTGCGCAGTACCGCATGGCTGGCAAGACCGGTACCGCGCAGGTCATCAGCCGCAAGGGCACGGCCGCGTTGAATCCGCGCAGCCTGCCGATGCACCTGCGCCACCGCGCGCTATTCGTTGGTTTTGCACCCGCCGAAGAACCGGTGATCGCGATTGCCATCGCGGTGGAAGGCGGCGGCTACGGCGGTTCGGCCGCCGCGCCGATCGCACGCAAGGTGTTTGATGCCTGGTTGCTCGGGGTGATGCCCGAAGGCCTGCAACCGCTGGATGCCGAACGCGGCACGGTGGCGGTGGGCGTGACGACGTTTGATACCGAAGATGCCAGCTGGCGTGCGCGCGGTGAGCTGGTAGCACCGCAGTTCGCCGATCTGCCAATCATGGTTGGCGCTCCCGCGCCGCAGCCAGGTGTGCCGCCGCAGCCTGCGCCCGACGCGCTGCCGGGCGTTGCGCCGGCAGCTGCGCGTCCGGCGGCACCAGCGGCAACGACAGCGGAGTTGCGCCGATGAGGGATTTCCTGCGCTGGGCGTTGGAGATGGGTCAGCGCCTGACCCGTGGCCTGGACTGGCCGCTGCTGTTTGCCTTGCTCGCCTTGATGGTCATTGGCCTGTCGGTGCTGGACAGCGCCGGTGGCAGTGGCCTGGTGATGGCGCAGGGCGCGCGCTTCGCGGTGGGCCTGGTGGCGATGTGGGCGATATCGCGGGTGTCGATCCTGCGCATCCGCGCGTGGACGCCGATGATCTATGCCTTGTCGATGTTGCCGCTGCTGGCGGTGTTCGTGCTCGGCACCGGCAAATACGGGCGGCAATGGTTGAACCTTGGCCTGTTCTATCTGCAGCCGGCCGAATTGTTGAAAGTCAGCCTGCCGATGATGGTGGCCTGGTATCTCAACCGCATGCCCTTGCCGCCGCGTATCCCGGTGGTATTGGTGGCAGCGGTGATCATTGGTGTGCCGACTGGTCTGGTGATGTTGCAGCCGGACTTCGGCACCGGCGTGCTGATCGCCGCCAGCGGTGCCTTCGTATTGTTGCTGGCCGGCCTGCCGTGGTGGTGGGTGGGCGTGGGCGTTGGCGGCGTTGCCGCCGCCGCGCCGGTGGCCTGGTTCTGGCTGCTGCGGCCGTACCAGAAGGACCGCATCATGATGTTCCTCGACCCCGAGAGTGATGCTCTCGGCGCGGGCTGGAACATCATCCAGTCCAAGATCGCTATCGGTTCCGGCGGCCTGACCGGCAAGGGCTGGGGGCTGGGCTCGCAGTCGCACCTGAACTTCATTCCCGAACAGACCACCGACTTCGCGTTCTCGGTACTGAGTGAGGAGTACGGCTGGATCGGTGTGGCGGTGGTGCTGGCCTTGTATCTGTTCGTGATCGGCCGCTGCCTGTGGATCGCGGTGGACTCGCGCGATACCTATTCGCGGCTGCTGGCAGGCGCGACCGGTCTGGCGTTCTTCGTCTACATCCTGGTCAACGGCGGCATGATCTCCGGCCTGTTGCCGGTGGTGGGTGTGCCGATGCCGTTGATCAGCTATGGCGGCACCTCGGCGGTGTCCTTGCTGGCCGGCTTCGGGCTGGTGATGGCGGTGCGTGCGCACCGGCCGGTGCACGGCGGCTAGCGCAACGCTGTTGCGCGGATCATCTATTTATCCGCGTCAATATTGCGAGCTTTGATCCAGATCAAACACCTGGCTTTACTAAACCTTCACACTACGCCCCGTCACCGGCGCGCTATCCGCGCTGTGGCCGCCGGCTCGCCGTATGGGGCTGCTGGCAGGTTGGCATCTGGCGGGATGACGGGGGGAGCCGTCGTCCCGGGTCCCCCGGACGCTGACGCGAGCGCCGGTCATCTCAGCGGGATGGGGAGATGACCGACGCTCCTTTTTTTTGCCCCGCCGACTTGGCTACGCGCTTTTCCATGCAGGCTTGCCGGTCTGCGGCAGGCAGCATCGCGCTGCCTATTCATCGGGTAGCGTGAATCCGAAGGATTACGGCACCGCTGGGCGAAGCGTATTTTTCGCTTCAATCTTGTTGTGTTTCATGGTGTTATTGCGGGAAATTCATCTTTGACCTGCTAATCTCGCCCGATGATTAGACGCGCCCTGGTTTGCTGCCTCACCCTCGGCATGGTTGCCTGCGCAACCCAGCCGAAGTCTCCTACACCTCTGCCGGCCCCGGCGGAAACTCCGGTCAAGCCGAGCACCGGCCCGGCCGAAGCCGTACCCGAGGCCAAGGCCGCGCTGCCGCCGGTCGACCTGACGCCGGTGCCGTTCGAAACCGCCCGCGCCAACTTCGTGCGCGATACAGCGGCCAAATACCGCATCGATCCGGCCTATATCGAAGCAACCCTGGCGCAGGCGCAGATCCGCGAGCCGATCATCGCCGCGATGTCGCGTCCGGCCGAGCGGGTCAAGCCGTGGAACGAATACCGGCCGATGTTCATCACCCAGGCGCGTATCGACGGTGGCCGTGCATTCCTGGCGCAGCACCGCGATGAACTGATGCGCGTGCAGGAACGCACCGGTGTGCCGGCCGAAGTGATCGTCTCCATCATTGGTGTGGAAACCAGCTACGGCCGCAATACTGGCAACCACCGCGTGCTCGATGCGCTGTACACCCTGGCCTTCAAGTACCCGCGTACCGGCGACCCGGCCAAGCTCGAGCGCGAAGTGCGCCGCGAGCTGTTCTTCCGTGACGAACTGGCCAAGCTGTTCGAACTGAGCGCACTGGAAAAGCTCGACATCACCTCGCTCAAGGGCAGCTATGCCGGTGCGATGGGCATGGGCCAGTTCATGCCGTCCAGCTACCTGGACTTCGCCGTGGACGGCAATGGCGATGGCCGCCGTGACCTGTTCAACAGCTATGACGACGTGTTCTCGTCCATTGCCAATTACTTCGTCAAGAAGGGTGGCTGGATCCGCGGTGGCACCGTTGCGGTGCCGGCGACGCTGCAGGCAGGTTTCGAGGAGTTCAATCCCACCGATTGGACCCCGACCTACACCGTTACCGAACTGGCGGCGCGCGGCTACCAGCCGGTCACGCCGGTGCGGGCGGTCAACGCCAAGGCTACCCCGGTGACGCTGGAAGGCAGTGACGGCAAGCAGTACTGGCTGGGCTTCCAGAACTACTACGCGATCACCCGTTACAACATCTCCAAAATGTACGCGATGGCCGTGTTCCAGCTGTCCCAGGCCATCGCCGGCAAGGAGCTTCCCCCGGCATGAACATCAAGTGGCTGGTCCCTGCGTTGATCGTGCTCGGGCTGGCCGCCTGCAGCAGCGCTCCGAAGAAGTCGTCATCCGCTACAGCGGGCGCAAGCGCTGCATCGCGTCCGGCGACGGTGGTGCACGGGCGTGGCAGTGCACGCGGTGAATGCCCTGAAGGCTCGCCTTATGCCAAGGCTCAGGAAGACCTGTCCACCCGTGGCAACTACACCGCTGGCGGCCTCTACAAGCCCGGAGTGAGCGACACCACGCCGAGCTATGTGCCCAATGTGGACTGCATTCCCGAGCCGTTGGTGACCAACGAAGCGCGCTCGGCGGTCGGCAATCGATCGCCGTATACGGTGCTGGGCAAGCAATACCAGATCATGGATCGCGTCGATAACTACGTGGAGCAGGGCACCGCCTCGTACTACGGGCAGAAGTTCCACGGGCGGCTCACCTCCAACCGTGAGGTGTACGACATGTACGCCTTCACTGCCGCGCACAAGACCTTGCCGCTGCCGAGCTTCGCGCGGGTGACCAACCTGGACAACGGCGAGTCGGTGATCGTACGGGTCAACGACCGTGGCCCGTTCCACGAAGGTCGTGTGATCGATCTCAGCTATGCCGCCGCAGTGCGGCTGGGTATCACCCAGCGCGGCACTGGCCGGGTCGAAGTGCATGGCCTGACCCCGGGTAGCGAGAATCTGCAGGCCTCCGGCGACAGCCGTCGCGCCCGTCGTGAACGCGCTGCGGCGACGGTTGTCGCAGCGGCACCGCGGCCTGCAGTGGCTAGCCCCAGCCGCATGGACCAACTGGTCGAGAAGCTGCCTGCCGCACCGGCACGTCCGGTTGCCGGCAATGCCGACCATTTCGACGCCTGGATGAAGGACAACGGTGTGCGTGTCGCCACCGGTCGTCCAGCCACCACCAGCGCTGCCAGTACCGTTTCTGCGCCGGTAAGCGTCCAGGCCCTGCCTGTATCGTCGGAGTTGCTGCAGTTCACCCCGCCGCCGGGCGCCGCGGTTGCAGCAGCGGCTCCCAAGGCCGTGGCGACGCCACAGCCAGATGCTGCTTCCCGCGCGCTGGGCTCGATCCTGCTGCAGGTGGCCAGTTTCTCCAGCCGTGACAATGCTGCGCGGGCCTTGGGCCAGCTGGCATCCGCGGGTATCGTCGGTGCCAGCCTCAGTGACATCGTCAGTGGTGGCCGTACCTTGTGGCGCCTGCGCGTACCGGCCAGCGACAGCAGCAGTGCCACGGAACTTGCCGGTCGCATTGCCGGTCTTGGATTTGGCCTGCCGCAAGTGGTCCGCGATTAACCCCAGCACACCGGGGTGCCGCCAGCTGGCTGGTGTCGCCCTACAATGACCCCCCGAATTTTTCTTCCTCGTCCATCAGGAACCGCTGTCCGATGAAATTCCGCTTTGCCGCCGCTGCACTGGCCACCACGCTCGTCGTGGGTCTGGCCTCCGCCCAGACGCCCACCCCGACGCCGACGCCCGCGCCGGCCGCAGCTGCCGCTCCGGCGCAGGTGGCCACGCCGCCGGCCCCGGTTCCGACCACCTCTTCGGCATGGGTGCTGATGGACTACGCCACCGGCCAGGTGCTGGCAGGCGAGAACATCCATTCGCCGCTGCCGCCGGCCAGCATCACCAAGGTGATGACGTCCTATGTGCTGGCCGCGGAAATGAAGAACGGCAAGATCAAGCCTGACGATCAGGTGATGATGAGCGAGCGCGCCTGGCGCGAAGGCGGCGCAGGCACCGACGGCAGCTACAGCGGCTTCCCGGTCAACCAGACCGCGCGTCTGGAAGACATGGAAAAGGGCATGGCGATCCAGTCCGGCAACGATGCGGCCATCGCTTTGGCCGAACACGCTGCCGGCAGCCAGGAAGCATTTGCTGCCCTGATGAACAGCTATGCCGCCAAGATCGGCATGAAGGATTCGCACTTCGTCAACGCACACGGCCTGAACGCCGAGGGCCACCAGTCCAGCGCCTACGATCTGGCGCTGTTGGGCCGCGCCTTCGTGCGTGATTACCCGGAGACCTATGCGTACAACAAGATCAAGGAATTCACGGTAGGCAAGATCACCCAACCGAACCGCAACCTGCTGTTGTGGCGTGACCAGAGCGTGGACGGCATCAAGACCGGTCACACCTCGGCTGCCGGTTACTGCCTGCTGAGTTCTGCACAGCGTGGTGATCAGCGTCTGGTGGCGGTGTTGATGGGCGGTGCATCGGAGAAGCAGCGTGCTGATGACAGCCTGGCGCTGTTGAACTGGGGCTTCCGTTTCTTCGAAACCCATCGCATGTATGAAGCGGGCAAGGCGGTGACCACGCAGCATGTGTGGAAGGGCGCGGCCGACGAGGTGCAGTTGGGTGTGGCGCAGCCGATGTTGGTGAGTGTGCCGCGCGGCCGTTACAACGATCTTAAGCCGTCGATGGATGTGCCGAAGCAGTTGGTGGCGCCGATTGCCGCAGGTCAGCAGATTGGTACGGTCAAGGTGTCGCTGGATGGCAAGGTAGTTGCCGAGGCGCCGTTGGTGGCCGTGCAGGCGGTGGAAGAGGGTGGTTTCTTCAAGCGGCTGTGGGATGCATTCATGATGTGGTGGAAGTCCGAGTAAGGGCTTTCACCGGCTGAAAAGCCGAGCGGCGTTGCGGTGTTCTGTCGACTGGATTTGGGTCGATGGGGTGCAGCAACGCCGCTTTTGTTTTGCCTGTTGAGTGACGCATCTCCGCTCAGCCCCCGTTCCTTTGCCAAGCTCCGCTGAGCGCCCTTCCTTTGCCAAGTGCAGCTCTGCGCCCTCCCTTTGCCGCAGGCAAGGGGAGGGTTGGGGAGGGGTAGCTTTAGGCGTTGAAGTTGCCGTTGCCGTTGCCGTTGCTTTTGACTCACCGGGCCCCTTCCGCAGCGACGGAGCCAGTGGGAAGAACCCGAAGGGCGACGTGCATGGATGCACGTTGTTTTTCGCCACGACAGGGATGTCGTGTCGAAAAATCCCGCTGGCGGAGTGAACCCGCGTCGCGTAGCGACGTGGGCGCGTAGGCAGGGTGTGCTTGACCAGCCATTCGGCTGTTGAAAAGTGCCTCTTTGGGCCACGTTTCTTTGCACAAGCAAAGAAGAGCTCTTTAACAGCCGAATGGCTGGTCAAGGTGCGCTCGCGCGCCGAAGGCGGGCGAAAGCTCTGCTCTGCTCTGCTCTAGCTTTGGCTTTGGCTTTGGCTTTAGCAACTGCAACTGCCGAAGCTTTCACTCCCCTTCGGGGAGCGAGCTACTTTTCTTTGCTTGTGCAAAGAAACGTGGCCCAAAGAAAGCACACCCTGCCTCCGCGCCCACGCCGCTGCGCGACGCGGGTTCACTCCGCTGGCAGGATTTTTCGACGATACATCCTTGTATCGTCGAAAAACGACGCACATCCATGTGCGCCGCCCCGTTCGGGGTCTTGTCTGCCAGCTCCGTCGCTGCGGAAGGGGCCCGGTAAGTCAAAAGCTGAAGAGCGAAAGCCGAAGCAAAAGCAAAAGCAAAAGCAAAAGCAAAAGCAAAAGCCGGAGCAACGGCGCCCTCACCCCAACCCCTCTCCCGCACGCGGGAGAGGGGCTAGTGCACTAGCAGCCGACGCATTGCTAGCCCCTCTCCCGCGTGCGGGAGAGGGGTTGGGGTGAGGGCGCTTTTATGCTTTTCTCTTTCCACATAGCGCAGCAACTGCGCTGCGCCGGCAGCTGCAATCAGAGCGTCCGGCTGATGGTGAAGCTGCCGAATACCGGCGTCTCTTTCTGTCCGTCGAATTCG
The DNA here is from genome assembly GCF_056759935.1 of Stenotrophomonas sp. STEN035. NCBI lineage: Bacteria > Pseudomonadati > Pseudomonadota > Gammaproteobacteria > Lysobacterales > Lysobacteraceae > Stenotrophomonas > Stenotrophomonas sp. STEN035. The sequence goes on along the minus strand of NZ_JBRRDY010000032.1, from coordinate 31,247 downwards.
CGGGTGCGGTGGTAGCGGGCCAACGCGAACTTCCACTTGCCGCGCATCACTGCCACGCCATAGCCGATGTCACCGACAAACGGGCGCTTGTCCACGCTGTGGCTGTTGCGGAAGGTGTTGCCATCCAGGGTGATGTCGCGCACTACCCAACGCGCATCGCTGGTGACAAACAGATGGCTTGACCAGCCTTCACTGCGACCACGACGAGTGGGTGCAGTGTTCTCGCCGGCGGGTCGCATCGGCGAGCTGCCAAAGTCATCAGGCAGTTTCCAGCCGAAACGCACTTCGCCACCAACATTGGCGTACGTCGCAAGGTTGCCGATGGCACCACCCCAGTGGCTGACCGCGTCCCAGCCCCAGCCTGCATCATTGCCTTCTGCAGGCCATCGCTGCATGCGCTCATGCAACAACTTGAACACCGGTTCGTCGTGCAACTGGTTGTCCCAGCCCATGAACTTTTCGTCGCCCAATACGCTGTGTACCGCGTCCTGCACCTGCTTGCCTTGCGCAGATGGACCAATCATTCCCAGCGCCAACTGAGTGGTGCGCAGGTGATTGCCGTTTCGCGCGTTGTAGCCGAAGTTGACCATCAACACCGCCGCATACGGGCGGTCATCTTTGATCAGATCGCTGCGGGCGCTGTCGGTCGGCGTATACAAGCCCTGGCCGAAACTGAAAATCATGTTCTGTTGCTGGAATTCTCCTGGATGCAGTCGCTCCAGGTGACGATTCATCCAGCGCGCAAGACGCGGTAGACAGGGGTCGTCGGTGTAATCCTGAAGATTCGGCGAGACCAGGGTGAACATCGCGCCATTGGTATAGCCTTGATCCTGCTGGGCACCGCCCAGCAAGTCATTATCGACGCGGAAATTGATCGCTGGTGGGTGATCGCTCAGCGCGCTTTGTGCGCACTGTCCAGCTGCCAGCGCAGGTGTGCTGACAAATCCACCTGCCATCAGCAGCAGCAATCCAACACCGGATTTCATTTGCAACTCTCAACGCCAGCAGAAGTGACACGCAGCTTAGTAGTCTGCTGTTGAGCGGCATATCGCTACCGAGCGGACAGATTGTTGTGAGTGTGGCGATGGATTTTTTCATGCGAGTGCGCACACGGTGCAATCGCAAGAGTGCTGTCAGGTGCAGTAGGGGGCTTGCAACCGATGTAGGTCAGTTGCAGGTCATCCCTATTCATTAATGTGATTTTCGTGAAATTGGTAATTGATCCTGCATGACACGCACTCGCAGATAGGAAAGCCGCTACCGACCGCTGCGGTGCCGCTGGCCGTGGCCACCGCCGTCGATGGCTCAGACGAAGCGTTCGAACCAAGTGCCGGCGTGCAGCAGCTGGCCACTGGCGGAACCTTGGTACTGCGCCGCATGGCACGCCTGTTGCCCGGTGCCAGCAACCAGGCCACGGTGGTGGCGGAACTGGAAACCGGGATGCTGTTGTTCCCCACGGGTGGCGCCGACGGCAGCATGTTCAACGTCGAGGACGAAATGGGTAACAAGGGCTGGGCGCCGGCAGCGGCGGTGGAAACCGCACAGTAGGTCAGTGGGCGAAGGTCGCAGGAGCTCCCTGTGGCCCTCTTTGAGACGGTTCTGGGCGGTTGTCTGCGCCTGTAAGGAGATCCCTCTCACAAAAACGTCATGCATCCTGAGGCCCGTCTGGGTTAGGATTCCGGCGGACCGGACCGTGCTCGTCTGCTAGGTAACATCAGGGACAGAGTCTTACCGCAAGGTCTCAAAGCCAAAGGAACGCACCTCGTAAGGTGCAGGTTAAATGGGGAAGTATTAGATGCGTAACGTTTTTTCGCCGCTCACTGCAGCGGTCATTACTCTGGGCATCGCTGCGGCTGTCAGCAGCCAGCCGGCCCAGGCAGCATTCAAGGCCAAGGGCACCCAGGCACAGGAACAGCGTCAGCAAGCTGCTGCGCAGATTCCAACCTGCCAGCGTCCGATCGGCACCTTGTCGGTGATCGAACCGGAAGATTCCACCAACTGGTGGACTGGCCAGCAGTTGCCGGCGCCTTCGCGTCTGATCAAGGCTTTCGTCAACCGTTCGCGTTGTTTCACCCTGGTGGACCGTGGTGCTGGTATGGCTGCGGGCCAGTTCGAGCGTGAGCTGGCGGCCAGTGGCGATCTGCGTGGTCGTTCCAACGTCGGCAAGGGCCAGATCAAGGCCGCTGACTACGTGATGATTCCGGATCTGGTCTCGCAGAACAGCAATGCCGGTGGCAATGCCATTGGTGGCCTGCTGGGCGGCCTGATCGGTGGCCGAGCGGGTGCGATCGTTGGCGGTTTGAATTTCACCAGCAAGACCGCTGACGTGGTGTTGACCGTGACCGACGTGCGTTCGTCGGAGCAGGTCGCAATCTCCGAAGGTTCGGCGCGCAAGAGCGATATGGGCTTTGGTGCCGGTGGTGGCCTGTTCGGCGGCAGCGGCCTGGGCGCGGCTGGCGTTGGCGGCTATGCCAATACCGAAATCGGCCAGGTGATCACCATGGCCTACCTGCAGGCCTATACCGACATCATCGCCCAGCTGGGTGGCTTGCCGGATAACGCTTCTGCCGCAAATGCGCAGCAGGCGGTGACGGTGACCCGTGCGGGTCGTCTGCTGGCCAACGCCCGTGGTACCGGCGCGCCGGTACGCACCCTGGAAGCCGGGATGATGCTGTACCCGACCGGCACCAAGGAAGGCGTGATGTGGGAAGTCGAGGATGAGCTGGGCAACCGCGGTTGGGTGTCGTCCACCTTGCTGCAGCTGTCCAAGTAAGCCGGGTTACCCCGCAGAAAGGCCGCGCAAGCGGCCTTTCTGGTTTCTGCCGGACCTGTAGTGCCGAGCCATGCTCGGCAAGGCGCTGGCTGGCAGACACAAGCGGCGTCAGCCGCGAAGCTGACCACCTGCATCAATGGCAATGCCCGCAACCTGAACATCCACGAGCTTCACGGCTGATGCCGCGCCTACAGCGAGCGTTGCTGGTAAAGCCCCTGCCGAGCATGGCTCGGCACTACAGGGGGCTTTGTTCATGGAAGGCTGTAAATCGGCTGTGGCCTTGGGTTTGTGGGCGTTCGCCCCGATAATGGCGGCATGGAAATCAAGTCCGACAACCCTGAACACGGCTTCCAGTTCCCCGGTACCTTTGAGCTCAGCGCCATGGGCGCAGCCAATATCGGTCTGGAAGCTGAACTGCCCAAGTTGCTGCAAAGCGCCGGTATCGAGGTACTGGAAGAGCGCATCAGCTGGAAAGAATCCTCCAACGGCAAGTACGTTTCGGTGCGCATCGCCTTCAAGGCGGAGAGCCGCGAGCAGTACGACGCCGCCCACGCGGTGATGCGTGACCATCCGGAAGTGAAGTGGACGCTGTAACCACCTGCGCTGCTGAAGTGCCGAGTACACCGACGGGTAAAGCGCCGCGTCCGGCGTTGCTGCGGGACCTGGGCCGACAGGGCTATGAACCTGTCTGGCACGCCATGCAGCAGTTCACAGATAGCCGTGACGACACCACCAGCGATGAGCTGTGGGTAGTCGAGCATGACCCAGTATTCACCCTGGGCCAGGCCGGCAAGCCCGAGCACGTGCTGGCGGCCGGCGATATCCCGGTACTGCATGTGGATCGCGGCGGCCAGGTGACCTATCACGGGCCGGGCCAGATCGTGGTCTACCCGCTGCTGGACCTGCGCCGGCTCGGTATTGGTGTGCGCGATTACGTGTGCCGGATCGAGCAGGCCATCATCGATACGCTGGATGAATGGAACATCGGTGCGGAACGCATGGATGGCGCGCCCGGTGTCTATGTTGGCGGGGCCAAGATCGCCGCGCTTGGCATCCGCGTGCGCCGCGGCTGCAGTTTCCATGGGCTGGCGTTCAATGTGTCGCTGGACCTGGAACCCTTCCACCGCATCAACCCCTGCGGTTACGCCGGGATGCAGGTGACCTCGGTGCTAGACTTGGGCGGTCCTTCGGGCATCGAAGCGGTCAAGTCGGTGCTGCTGTCCCATCTGGCCCAGCAGTTCGGCCTGGCCTTGCAGCCGACGCCCGAACTGCCCGATCTGACTACGCGGCTCTGAGACCGCTGATAACGCCATGACTGAAACCACCACGCGCTCCATCCCCCTGCAGGTCGTGCAGGGCGACATCCCGTCCGCGCCGTTGCAGGCCGGTGTCAAACAGCTTGGCGGCGACAAGATCAACCGCTCGCCGGTGCAGTTCGCCGACGCGCCGGTGCTGCGCAAGCCTTCCTGGATCCGCGTGCGCATTCCTTCGGGCAATGCCGTGGCCAACCTCAAGGCCAAGCTGCGTGAGAACCGTCTGGTGACGGTGTGCGAGGAAGCCAGCTGCCCGAACATCCACGAATGCTTCGGCCATGGCACCGCTACCTTCATGATCCTGGGTGAGGTCTGTACCCGTCGCTGCTCGTTCTGCGATGTGGCCCACGGCCGGCCCAAGCCGCCGGATGCCAACGAGCCGGCCAGCCTTGGCCAGACCGTGGCCGACATGGGCCTGAAGTACGTGGTGGTGACCAGCGTCGACCGCGATGACCTGCGTGACGGCGGTGCCCAGCACTTCGTCGACTGCATCACCGCCATCCGCGAAAAGTCGCCCAAGACCCGCATCGAAGTGCTGACCCCGGACTTCCGTGGCAAGGGCCGCATGGAGCGCGCGCTGGAAATCCTCGCGCAGAACCCGCCGGACGTGTTCAACCACAACATCGAAACCGTGCCGGACCTGTACCGCAACGTACGCCCGGGCGCGGACTACCAGTGGTCGCTGACCCTGTTGAAGAACTTCAAGGCACAGCATCCGAACGTGCCGACCAAGTCCGGCATCATGCTCGGCCTGGGTGAAACCTTCGAGCAGGTGCAGGCCACCCTGCGTGACCTGCGCGCGCACGACGTGGAAATGGTGACCATCGGCCAGTACCTGCAGCCGACCGCCCATCACCACCCGGTGCTGCGTTACTGGACGCCGGAGGAGTACAAGGCGTTCGAGGATTACGGCTACGAACTGGGCTTCACCCACGTTGCCTCCGGCCCGATGGTGCGTTCGTCCTACCACGCCGACCAGCAGGCGGCCGGCGCCGGCGTCGCTGTCTGAACCAGACCCCAGCATCCTGCTGCGGCCCACTGCCGCAGCCGGGATCGCGTCAAATCCAGCACCGTGACTGCAGCGATTCACAAACTGCTACGGACCGGCAGCTACTCTGCAGCTGAGCAAGGTGACAAGTGCCGAAACTTTCGGCACTGTCGGCATGTCGTACTTGCCCGCAGTCTCCCCACAACATTCGGTGCCACGAGTACTTTGATGAACTACCGAGTTCCCGTTTTCCTGCTGGCCCTCGCGCTGACCGCTCCCGCCGCCTTGCTGGCGCGCGCCGATACGGCCTTGCCCTCGGCAGCGACCATCGACCAGGCCACCACCTCCAAGCTGGTCTACGGCTTGTTGTCGGACAGCCGTTACGCCTACCGCCCGCGCCAGCTGGATGCGGCGACCTCACAGGACGTGTTCAAGCGTTACCTGGAGTCCTTGGACAGCGGCAAGCAGTTCTTCACCAAGGAGGACGTGGATCGCTTCGCGCCGTTGGCAGCTCGAACCGGCGACGCCATTCGTTCCGGTGAGCTGGACCCGGCCTATCAGGTGTTCGCGGTGTACCGCCAGCGGGTAGGCGAGCGCGTGGCCTATGCCCGCCGCCTGCTGCGCCAGGAACCGGATTTCACCATTGAAGAACGCTTCAACTACGACCGCAAGGACGTGCCGTGGGCGACCAACGCCGAGCTGGACGAGCTGTGGCGCAAGTCGGTCAAGAACGACTGGCTGCGGCTGAAGCTTGCCGGCAAGCCGGCCGCTGACATCCGCAAGACCCTGGACAAGCGTTACGACACCCTGCTCAAGACCATCAATGAGCTCAAGGGCGATGACGTGTTCTCGTTCTACATGAACGCCTACACCAGCGCCGTCGACCCGCATACCGATTACTTCACCCCGCGTACGGCCGAGAACTTCAACCAGGCCATGTCGTTGTCGCTGGAAGGCATTGGTGCCCAGCTGCAGCGCCAGGACGACATGGTGGTGATCCGCGAAGTGGTGCCGGGTGGTCCGGTGGCGATGGACGGCACGCTCAAGGCCGGTGACCGCATCGTTGGCGTTGGCCAGGGCCGTTCCGGCCCGATCGAAGACGTGATCGGCTGGCGCATCGATGATGTGGTCGGCAAGATCCGCGGCGCCAAGGACACCCAGGTACGCCTGGAGTACATCCCGGCCGCCGAAGGTGTGGACGGCAAGCACCGCATGTTGACCCTGACCCGGCAGAAGATCCGTCTGTCCGAGCAGGCCGCCAAGGGCGAGACCATGACCATTCCTGCTGCCGCTGGCCAGCAGGAGCGCCGCATCGGTGTGGTCAAGCTGCCAACCTTCTACCAGGACTTCGAAGGCCGCCGCCGCAATGCCGCTGACTACGCCTCCGCTACCCGCGACGTGGCCAAGCTGCTGGCTGGCTTCAAGGCCGACAAGCTCGACGGCGTGGTGCTGGACCTGCGCAACAACGGCGGTGGCTCGCTGGATGAAGCCATCGAACTGACCGGCCTGTTCATCGAACAGGGCCCGGTGGTGCAGGTGCGTGAATCCGGCGGCCGCGTCACCGTCAACAACGACCGCAACCCGGCGGTGGCCTGGGACGGCCCGCTGGCGGTGCTGATCAACCGCGGTTCGGCCTCGGCCTCGGAGATTTTCGCCGGTGCCATCCAGGACTACGGTCGTGGCCTGGTGATCGGTGAAACCACTTTCGGCAAGGGCACCGTGCAGAACGTGGTGCCGCTGGACCGTTGGCCGGCCAGTGAGAAGGAGCGCTTTGGCCAGGTCAAGCTGACCATTGCCCAGTTCTTCCGCGTCAGCGGCTCCAGCACCCAGCACAAGGGTGTAGTCCCGGACCTGGCCTTCCCGGCCAGCGTCGATGCCAGCGAGTTTGGTGAAAGCACCTACGACAACGCTTTGCCGTGGACCCGCATCGCCGCCGTGCCGCACACCCAGTACGGCAACTTCGCACCGATCGTGCCGCGTCTGGAAACCCTGCATGCCACCCGTATCCGCGCCGACCGCGAATTCCAGTGGTGGGAGGAAGATGTGCAGCAGTTCCGTACCGAGGCCGCCAAGAAGTACGTCTCGCTGAACGAAGCTGATCGCCGTGCCGAGCGCGACAAGCAGGAAGCACAGCGCAAGCAGCGCCAGCAGATCCGCAAGGACCTGGGCCTGCCGCTGGACCCGCTGGCCGAGGACAGCACCGATGACGGCCTGACCGGCAACGAGCGCGACATCGTCAAGGATGCAGCCCGCGAGAAGGCTGCCGAGAAGCGTCCGGACCCGCTGTTGAAGGAGTCGGCTTCGATCCTCGCCGATGCCTTGAATGTGCTTGAAAAGGACCGCCCGCTGTCGGCACAGGTATTGCCGCAGTCGACCGGTCCGGGCCGCTGGGCCGACTGAGGAAATACCGTGCTGCGCACAGCCGAGCTGAGCGCAGTGACAACAGCTTCTGCAAGCTTTAAACGCCGTCAACGTAGCCCTACGTTGGCGGCGTTATGCTGTGGGTCTATGCTGACTGTGGAGGTGCCCATGCGCCGACATCTGCTGCCTGCGCTGGCCGCCGTGAGCCTGCTGCTCACCGCCTGCGGCGGCAAGGCCGTCAACAGCACCTTGCTGCGCGAATCCTTCGATTCGGGCGATACCTATACGCGCAGCATCGATGCCGCACCGGCGCAGGCCTGCGAGGCAGCGCGGCGCGCACTGTTGGGCCAGGGCTATGCGATCACCCGTGCCGATGCCAGCAACGTGGAAGGCAACAAGAACTTCCAGCCCAAGGACGAGGTGCACGAGCAACTGGTGTTGCGGGTGTCCTGCGCCGCACAGGGTGCCGGCAAGGCGCAGGTGTTTGTCAGTGCGGTGCAGGACCGCTATGCCTTGAAGAAGTCGCCGACCTCGGCCAGCGTTGGCGTCGGTGCCCTGGGCTCGGTGTCGCTGCCGTTTGGCAGCAATGATGACTCGCTGGTGCGGGTTGCCAGCAGCACCGTGCAGGACGCGCAGTTCTACCGTAATTTCTTCGGGCGCCTGCAGTACTACGTGGAGCAGGCGGCGGCCGCTATCCCAGTGGAACAGGCACGATGACGGTTGGCTGGTGCGCTGCCCATCGGCACGTTGCCGAGCCTGCGTGGGAACACGCCGTTTGTCAGTCGAACGGTGCTGCACAAGCTGCACACCACGATTTCCCAGCACTGGTTGCAGGCCCCTCCGTGGGTCTGTCGGGCAGGACCTTTACTACCGTAGGAGGAGCTTCAGCATGCAATTGGGAATGATCGGGCTGGGTCGCATGGGCGCCAACATGGCGCAGCGCTTGCAGCGTGCGGGGATTGCAGTCACCGGTTTTGATCCGGGTGAGCAGGCGCGGGCGCAGGTGGAAGAGCACGGAATCGCCACGGTGGATGCATTGTCGGCGCTGGTGCAGGCGCTGCCGGCGCCGCGCGCGCTGTGGCTGATGGTGCCGTCCAAGGTGGTCGATGCCACCCTCGACAGCCTGCTGCCGCTGCTGTCCGCCGGTGATGTGGTGATCGATGGCGGCAACTCCTGGTACAAGCAGTCGCAGCAACGTGCTGGACGCTGCGCTGAAGCCGGGGTCGCGTTCGTGGACTGCGGCACCAGCGGTGGCGTCTGGGGGCTGCAGGAAGGTTATTGCCTGATGATCGGCGGTGCAGCCGAGGTGGTGGAGCGCTTGTCGCCGCTGTTCAAGGCGTTGGCACCGGCGGCTGACCGCGGCTGGGCCCATGTAGGTCCGGTGGGTGCCGGACACTTCAGCAAGATGGTCCATAACGGCATCGAGTACGGAATGATGCAGGCCTATGCCGAGGGCTTTGCGTTGATGGACAAGAAAGCCGAATTCGCACTGGACGTGGGCAAGGTGGCCGAGGTCTGGCGGCATGGCAGCGTGGTGCGTTCATGGCTGTTGGACCTCAGTGCCGACGCGCTGCAGAAAAACCCCGCGCTGGATGGCATCGCTCCCTACGTTGAGGACTCTGGCGAGGGCCGTTGGACTGTGGCCGAGGCCATCGAGCTGGATGTGCCGGCACCGGTGATCACCTTGTCACTGCTGGAGCGGTTGCGCTCGCGGCAGGCAAATTCGTTCAGCGACCGCATGCTGGCGGCGATGCGCAATGAGTTCGGCGGGCATGCGATCAAGCCAGCTGGTGAGGCGGGCTGAGTCTTGCTGGCAGACACGGCAGGCGCTCGCACAGGTCCTGTTAATAGGGGGTGCACGGGTACACGTATTCGTGCAATCCTTGGCCGGCAGTCAGCGATGCTGTCGTGCTGGTCACGCTGTCATCGATTGACCCCGGATCGACATTGTCGATGAACTCCGGGCCGTCGCGACACGCGCCGGTCCGTCAGCACGCAGGGGAAGCGATGGCGACACGATTGACCGACGATGACTGGAGTCGCTGGCGCCTGTTCGGGCTGGGGCTGGCAGCGTTGTTGATCATCGTGGTGCCGGCATTGACCCTGCAGCGGCTTTCCAGCGACAGCGTCCACGCTGCCAACTGGGTTGCCCATACCCAGGCAGTGGGCGCGCGCCTGTACAACCTGCAGGCGGATATCCGCGAGGTGGAGTCGGCGGCGCTGACCCTGTCCAAAGGCATCGATTCGCCGGCGCTGCAGGAGCGCCTGCACACAGCTGACCGCATCGGCATCAATCTTGGAGAACTGGCTCAGCTGGTCCGCGACAGCCCTGAGCAGCTGGTGCGTATCGGCAAGATGGAGTCGATGCTGGAGCGGCGCATGGCGCTGGCCAGGGAGATCGCCGCCAGCACCGATTCGCCCCGGCAGCGTGAGCTGATCGAGGAAATGACCTTCCAGTATCCGATCCGGCAACTGGTGCAGGAGCTGCAGCAGCATGAGGATGCGCTGTTGGTCGAGCGTGCCGCGCTGGCACAGCGCCAGCAGCAGTTGGCATCGATGGTGACCTGGACAGCGCTGGCGGTGCAGTTGTTGTTGCTGGGTCTGGTGCTATGGCTGCTGCAGCGGCAGATTGGCCGCCGCGCCGACATCGAGCGGCGCCTCAGCAAGGCCAGCGCCCGCGCCAATGCCGTGCTGCAGACGGTGCGCGAGCCCATCGTGCTGCTCGACCACAAGCTGCGTGTGGTGCTGCACAACACTGCATTCACCGAGCTGTATGGCGTTGACGATGCCGATATCAGCCTGCGCCAGCTGCAGGATATCGGTGACGGTGCATGGGAGGACCCGCTGGTGCGCCAGCGCCTGGCCGATGTACTGCTGCGCGGGCGCGAGCTGTGGGATTTCGAACACCAGCAACGCAGCGTGGATGGCATGCATCGGACCATGCTGATCAACGCCCGGCGCATGGCCTTGCCGGATGCCGAGGATGACGTGGTGTTGATGACGATCAGCGATGTCACCGTGCAGCGCGCCGTGCAGCAACACGTGGAGGAGCTCAATCACCAGCTCGAAGGCAAGGTCGAGCAGATGGCTGACGTCAACCGTGAGCTGGAAGCCTTCAGCTATTCGGTCTCGCACGATCTGCGTGCGCCACTGCGGCATGTGGCTGGCTTTTCAGACAAGTTGAAGCGGCATCTGGGCGAGGCGATCGACGGCAAGACCCAGCACTACCTTGATGTGATCAGCAGCTCGGCGCAGCTGATGGCGGCCTTGATCGATGATCTGCTGGTTTACTCGCGGCTGGGACGTGGCGCGATGCGTCTGCAGCGGGTGGACATGCAGTCGCTGGTGGCCGATACCCGCGCCTTGCTTGATTCAAATCTGAAGAACGAAGCTGGCGCGGACGGCAAGGTGCGCGAGGTGGAGTGGAAGATCGGCAGGCTGCCGGTATTGATTGGCGATGAAAACATGCTGCGCCAGGTCTGGCTGAATCTGCTCGCCAACGCGGTCAAGTACACCGCGGCGCGCGACAAGGCGGTAATCGAGGTCAGCGCCAAACAGCTGCCTGACGGCAGCCATCAGTTCAGCGTCAGCGACAACGGTGCTGGTTTCGACATGCAATACGCGAGCAAGTTGTTCGGTGTATTCCAGCGCCTGCACAAGGCTTCGGAGTATCCCGGCACCGGCATTGGTCTGGCCAGCGTACGTCGCGTACTGACCCGGCACGGCGGCCGCATCTGGGCCGATGCGCAGGTGGATCAAGGCGCTACTTTCAGTTTCGTTCTCCCCCAGGCAACCGCAACCGAAGCATCCAACAAGGACACCGTGGAATGAGCCCCCTGCGTACCATTCTGATTGCCGAAGACAGCGGAGCCGATGCCGAGATGGCGATCGACGCGTTGCGCGATGCTTCCCTGGCCAACCCCATTGTGCATGTCGAAGACGGGGTTGAGGCAATGGACTTCCTGCTCAGGCGCGGCGCGTTCGCCCAGCGCGAGGAGGGCCTGCCGGCCGTACTGCTGCTGGACATCAAGATGCCACGCATGGACGGCCTGGAGGTGCTGCGGCTGATACGCGCCGATGAGGATCTCAAGCGCCTGCCGGTGGTGATCCTGTCTTCTTCGCGCGAAGAAAGCGACCTGGCCCGTAGTTGGGATCTGGGCGTCAATGCCTACGTAGTCAAGCCTGTGGACATCGATCAGTTCTTCCAGGCGGTGCGGACGATCGGCACCTTCTGGGCGTTGATCAATCAGGCACCGGAGCACGAGTAAACACAGATGCCGAATCAGGGAGCGCCATTGGGGCCGTTGCGAATCCTGCTGGTGGAGGATTCGCCTGAAGATGCCGAGCTGGTCGTCGACCAGTTGCTCGAGGCCGGTCTGCAGATCGAGTTCGAGCGCGTCGACAACGAGCCGGCGATGCGCGACGCCTTGGCCGAGGGCGTGCCAGATGTGGTGCTTTCCGACCTGAGCATGCCGGGCTTCTCCGGCTACCAGGCGCTGCAGATCCTGCGTGAGTTGCATCCCAGGGTTCCCTTCATTTTCGTCTCCGGCACCATGGGTGAAGAGACCGCGGTGGAAGCGCTGCAGCAAGGCGCCAATGACTACATCATCAAGCACCAGCCGGCCCGACTGCCGTCGGCGGTGGCACGCCTGGTTCGCGAGACCCGCAGCGAGCGCGAGCGGCTGCGGGTTGAAGATGAGTTGATGCGCGCGCAGCGGCTGGAGAGCCTGGCGCTGCTCGCCGCTGGGCTCAGCCATGACCTGCGCAATATCCTGCAACCGCTGCTGATCATTCCGGACCTGATCCGTGACCGCAGCGACGATCCCAAGATCGTCCGCTTGGCCGATGTCATCGCCGAATGCGGACGCCGTGGTCATGAGATGGTCGAGTCGATGCTGTCGTTCGTGCGTGGCTCACGCCAGCCCAGCGAGCGGATCGTGTTGCAGCGCCTGTTCCAGGCGGTGGGCATGCTGCTCAAGAGCAGTTTGCCGCGTGATACCGAGCTGCATCTGGAAGTGTCCGACGATCGCATGGCGATCGAGGCGAACTACACCGAGCTGCAGCAGGTATTGCTGAATCTTGCACTCAATGCCATCCAGGCGATGCCCGACGGTGGCAGTTTGAGTCTGGTCGCCGAGCGGGTCGTCGGCGAAGAGGACAAGGTGCGCATCCGCGTCAGCGATGATGGCATCGGCATGGATGCAGCCACGGTACAACGCTTGTTCACCCCCTTTTTCACCACCAAGGTGGAAGGCACCGGGCTGGGTCTGGTGTCCTGCCATCGCATCGTTGAAAGCATCGGTGGGCAGATCCAGGTGCGTAGCGAGCTGGGCGAGGGCACCACCTTCGAGCTGCTGCTGCCGATGTGTGAATGCGCTGGCAGTGAAGATGTCGAGCCGCTGGAAAGAACCCGCGTCGGCCATGGTGAGCGCCTGCTGGTTGTCGATGACGAGGCCACGCGTTTGTCGCTGCTGGGCAATGCCTTGTCCAGCCAAGGTTATCGCATGCGCCTGGCCAGCGATGGGGCGGTGGCAATGCGGCATCTGCAGGAGGCGGGACTGCCGGATGTGGTGCTGGTCGACAGTGGCATTCCTTTGCTTTCGGCCGGGCAACTGCTGGCGGAGATGCAGGCAATGGGCTACCGCGGCCCGGCAATCGTGCTGGAGGATGCCAACGCGCCGGCATTCGCTGATGGCCAGGCGCCGTCGGGCATCAGCGTGCATGTACTGCCCAAGCCCTTGGAGATGCAGCGGGTGTTCCGTGCGGTAGCCGATGCGTTGGGTGTGGGCTGAAGGCAACACAAGGGGCATATGCGGGTTGGTAATGGCTGGCCTATCATGTGCGCCCCCCTCCTACGATGCGGTGCTCAAGCTCGTCCATCGTGGCGCGGGCGGGCCCGCAGGCAAACCAACTCATGACCACCGTGCTCCTCAGCCTGGGCAGCAATCTGCAACCGCAGCATTACCTGCAAGCGGCCGTTGCCGTATTGCGCGAACGTTTTGGCGCGATCAGCGTCTCCCCGGCGTACCGCACCCCGGCAGTGGGTTTCGACGGCCCGGACTTCCTCAACAACGCAGTGATGCTGGATACCGACCTGCCGTTGGGCGAGTTGGATGATTGGCTGCACGCGGTGGAAGACGCGCATGGCCGCGACCGTTCCGGCCCGCGTTTCAGCGACCGTACCCTGGATATCGACGTGGTGTATTACGGCGACCTGGTGGTTGAAGGCCCGGGTCATCTGCGCATCCCGCGCCCGGAGTTGAAGCACGCCTTCGTGCTGAAGCCGCTGGCCGACATCGCCCCGGATTTCATCGACCCGATACGCGGCCTGAGCCTGCAGCAGATGTGGCAGCAGCACCCGCAGCACGGGCAGGCGTTCGATACGGTGGAGTTGTAAGGCTGCACCCGTAGTGCAGAGCCATGCTCGGCAGGAGCGTTACCGGTAAAGCCTCTGCCGAGCATGGCTCGGCACTACGGGTGCTGCGCCCCTTTTCGCTCTTGAGCCCCTCTCCCGCATGCGGGAGAGGGGTTGGGGTGAGGGCAGCTGTTCGCTGGTAAAGCCCCTTGCCGAGCATGGCTCGGCACTACAGGTGTTGCGCCCTTTTTTGCTCTTGAGCCCCTCTCCCGCATGCGGGAGAGGGGTTGGGGTGAGGGCAGCTTTTTGCCGGTAAAGCCCCTTGCCGAGCATGGCTCGGCACTACAGGTGACGCATGTGGGGCTCAGGTCAGCAGGCGGCCGCCGTCCAGGCGCAGGGTCTGGCCGGTGATGTAGCCGGCGTCATCCAGCAGCCAACGTACCGCCGAGGCGATCTCGTGCGGGGTGCCCAGGCGGTCCAGCGGGGTGCGCTCCATCAATTTCTGCTTGGCCGCTTCGCTCTTGCCCTGTTCGGGCCAGAGGATGGCGCCGGGGGCAATGGCATTCACGCGTACGTGCGGGGCCAGTTCCAGCGCCAGCGAGCGGGTCACCATTTCCAGCGCGGCCTTGGCCGAGCTGTAGGCCGGGTGCTCGCGCAGCGGCTGGGTGGCGTGCAGGTCGGTCAGGTTGACGATGGCGCCGCGCTGCTTGATCAGGTGCGGTGCGGCAGCCTGCGCCAGAAAGAACGGTGCGCGCGTATTCACCGCGAACAATTCATCCCATTGCTCCGGCTGTACCTGCCCGAACGGGGTAGGGAAGAAGTTGGAGGCGTTGTTGACCAGCGCGTCCAGCCGGCCGAACTGGCCGACGGTCTGTTCCACCAGGTCGGGCAGGGCGGCGACGTCGCGCAGATCGGCCTCCAGCGCCAATACGCTGCCCGCGCGCTCGCTCTCCAGATCGAAGGCCAGTGACTGCAGCTCCTCGCTGGATTGGTGCGCATGCAGGGCGATGCGGTAGCCATGGGCATGCAGGTGACGGGCAATGCCGGCGCCAATGCGGCGCGCGCTGCCGGTGACCAGGGCCACCCGTTGGGATTCTGTCATCTGGGATTTCCTTACTCAGCTATCCTGTGCATTGTCCTCGCAAACCGCCGCATCATGCATTCCGACCTGCCAACCCCCGATTCAGACGCGCTTGCCCACAGCGAGCAGCTGGCCGCGCACCTGCGTGCGGACATCCTTGCCCAAGGCGGTGCGGTGCCGTTTTCACGCTTCATGGAGTTGGCACTGTATGCACCGGGTTGGGGCTACTACAGCGCCGGCGCCAGCAAGTTTGGTGCGGCCGGTGATTTCGTCACCTCGCCGGAGATCGGCTCGCTGTTTGCTGCCACCACCGCCAATGCGGTGGCGCCGGTGCTGAATCAGCTCGGCCCGCAGGCCCGCATGCTGGAACTTGGCGGCGGCAGCGGTGCATTCGCCGAGATCATGCTCAAGCGCCTGCTGGAACTGGATGCGCTGCCCGAGCGTTACGCCATCCTTGAACCCAGCGCCGACCTGCGCGAGCGTCAGCGCGAACGCCTTGAGCGCGCGCTGATTCCACCGGTGTTCGCGCTGGTGGAGTGGTTGGATCGTCCCTTCGATGACGACTGGGATGGCGTGCTGTTCGCCAACGAGGTGATCGACGCGCTGCCGACACCACGCTTCCTCGCTGATGAAGGCGAGATCTACGAAGAGACCGTGGAGCTCGACGGCGAAGGCCGCTTCGTGCGCGGTGCACAACCAGCCGACCAGCTGATGCTGGGCGCGGTACGGCACGTGGAGCGTTATCTGGAGCGCCCTTTCGCGCAAGGTTACCGTTCCGAAGTGCTGCCACAGCTGCCGTACTGGATTCAGGCGGTGGCCGGTGGCATGCAGCGTGGCGCGATGCTGTTCGTGGACTACGGTTATTCGCGCAGCGAGTTTTACCAGCACGACCGCAACGATGGCACGATGCGCGCGTTCTACCGTCACCGCGTGCACAACGACGTGTTCCTGTGGCCGGGCCTGCAGGACATCACCGCATCGGTGGATTTCACCGCACTGGCTGAAGCCGGTACCAACGCCGGTTTCGATCTGGCCGGTTACAGCAACCAGGCCAACTTCCTGCTCGGCAACGGCATCACCGATCTGCTGCTGCAGGCCGAGGAGCGCACAGATGAAGTCGGCCAGCTGCGCCTGCGCGATCAGCTCAAGCGGCTGACCTTGCCAACCGAGATGGGCGAGCGCTTCCAGGTGATGGGCTTCAGTCGCGACGTCGACATGTCGGCCGCCTTCCTGCTCGGTGACCTGACGTGGCGGCTGTAAGCACCACGCTGAAACCACTGCGTCGCACTGGATTCTGGTTGGGCCTGTGGTGTTCGGCGGTGCTGGCGGTGATCGTGGTGTGCCTGATCCCGCCACCAGAACTGAACCTGCCGCAGAACAGCGACAAGGTCGAGCATCTGTTGGCCTACTTCATCCTGTCCGCCAGTGCGGTGCAGCTGTTCGGGAGCCGCAGCGCGCTGTGTTGGGTGGCAGCAGGTTTGGTTGCGATGGGCGTCGGCATTGAATGGGCACAAGGCGCGCTGACCGCTACGCGCATGGCTGATCCAATGGACGCCCTGGCCAACGCCAGTGGTGTGCTGATCGGCATGCTGACTGTGCTGACGCCGCTGCGGGATTTACTGCTGAGGTTGCAACGGCGTTGAGCCGATAGTGCGCCGACGGGCAGTGCTGCAAGCTGCTCTGGTTGCGGCTGCAACTTAATTCTTTAGATAAATCAGCCATTTCCGCTGTTATGGCACTTACGCAGGCGGCCCTTTGGCTGCTACGTTGCGCCATCACAGGCACCGTCGAGGTGCCGGTGATTTTGCAAAGTCGGTGCGGTGCGGGACGTGGGTGGAGAGGACTCACGTACCGCACCGCGCCTTCCCGGCGATTTCTCCCCGGGCCTTACTGCTTCGGCTGCAGACGCACCTGGTCCAGCACCCACATCTGCGGACGGGTATCGCCGCTGAAGGTCATGCACAGGTCGGTGATCTGCCCGGCACCAGCTTGCAGCGGCGCCTCCAGTTCAATGAAGCCATCCTTGCCCGGCTGCTGCGGCAGCGGCACGGTGGCCAGCACGCGGCCCTCGCAGCCTGCACGCACTTCAAATTCACCGTACTGGCTCACCGGCTTGCGGAAGCCGCGCTTGGCTTCCTCGGGGCGCAGCAGGCCGAAGTTGTAGGGAATGCGGCCGGCGCGGACCTTGACCGAGGCGATGTCCTGCAACTGCGCGTCTTCCCACAGCCAGCACGGGTTGAAGATGGTGACGTCGAAGTTGTCACGCTCACCGTGCAGCGGGTTGTCGTCGACCAGGCGTAGCAGCAGACGACCACCCTGCGGGCATTGCGCCAGGGTCTTGTCGGTGCGGGTCAGCAGGGACTGTGCATCGAAGTTCCATTGGCTGGGCTTGTCAGCCACCGGCTTGCCGTTGAAGAAGGTCAACGCGGTCAGCACGGTCGGCACCGGCAAGGTCAGCGCGCCGGGATAGGCCGGTGATTGCGCGGTAGGAGTGCTGCCGTCGGTGGTGTATCGGATGTCGCGGTAGCTGAGCGGGTTGGACAGCTCGACCGTCACCTTTTCAGCTGCACGATCATCCTGGCGCTTCATCGCCACCGACAACGCGGTCTGGCCATAGCCGATGCCCAATGCCTTATAGCGCTGCAACTGCGCCGGCAGGCGTGCAAGGAAGTCGTCGTAGCTCTTGTTCTGCAGCGGCGTCCAGGCGATCTCGGACAGTGCCGCCAGGCGCGGGAACACGTTGTGCTTGAGGTCCTTGCCGGTGCGGGTGTGTTCGGTCCACATGTTGGCCTGCACGCCGATCACGTGCTTGCGCTGCGCCGGGGTCAGCTCGGCCGGCACCGGATCGAACGCGTAGACGCGCTGCATCGAGGTGAACTTGGGACGGCCGGTAGGCTCTTCCGGCAGATTGGTCTGCAGGAAATCCAGGTACAAGGTATTGCCCGGCGTCATCACCACGTCGTGGCCGTGCGTGGCCGCCTCGATGCCGCCTTCGATACCGCGCCAGGACATCACCGTGGCCTGCGGCGGCAAGCCGCCTTCGATGATTTCGTCCCAGCCGATCAGCTTGCGGTCGTGGTCTTCCAGGTACTTCTCCAGCCGCTTGAGCATATGCGACTGCAGTGCTTCCTCGTCCTTCAGCCCCAGCTCACGGATATAGGCCTGCACCTGCGGCGAATCCTGCCACTGGTACTTCACTGCCTCATCGCCGCCGATATGGATGTACTGGCCGGGGAACATCTCCAGCACTTCGGCGAGGATGTTTTCCAGGAACTGCAGGGTCTCCTCGCGCGGGTTGAACAGGTAGGGGTTCACGCCCCAGTTGGCTGACGGTTTGGTCGGGCCATCGACCACACCGTGTTCCGGATAGGCGGCAACTGCGGCCTGCGCATGACCGGGCACGTCGATCTCCGGCACAACTGTAATGTGGCGTGCGGCGGCATAGGCCACCACATCGCGGATCTGCTCCTGCGTGTAGTAACCGCAATACAGGTGCGGCTTGCCATCAGCACCGACGCCTGCTTCGCCAGCGGCGGAACGGCAGCTGCCCACTTCGGTCAGCTTCGGGTAGCGCTTGATCTCCATGCGCCAGCCCTGGTCATCGGTGAGATGCCAATGGAAGGTATTGAGCTTGTGCGTGGCCATCGCATCGAGGATCAGCTTGATGTCGTCGATGCTCTGGAAGTGCCGCGCCGAGTCGAGCATGAAGCCGCGCCAGTTGAAACGCGGCGCATCCTCCACCTGTATTGCCGGCAGCGTGATGCTGTTCGACGGTGCTGCAGCAAGCAGCTGCCACAGCGACATCGCGCCATAGAACAGGCCGCGCGCATCGCCGGCTTCGACCAGCACGCCATCGTTGTTGATGCGCAGTGAGTAGCTCTCGGCCGATGCGTCGGCACTGGGCTTGCGAAGGCGGAACTGGATTGCGCCCTTGGCATTGCCGCTGCTCGTTGCCTGCAGATGCAGTGGCGTGGTGCGTGCGAGCAGCTGGGTGAAATGGGCGGCAACGTCGCCAGCGCCTTCAGTAGCGATCACGCGGGTGGAGGCGTCCACCACGAAGCGACCATTGCCAGGCTGCACCGATACCGGCCGCGGAATGATGCTGGCACCAGTTACTTCCACCGGCAGCTGCTGTGCGGGCGCGACAGTGGAAGCGGCCAATGCATGGCCGCTGGCAGAGGCAAGTGCAAGCGACAGCGCAGCATGCAGAGCGTGGGTGGTGAGTCGGTGTCGGGTCATCGTGGATCCTTGTTGTTGAAGGCTGGCATACGGCCAGCCGCTGTTGCGTTTGCGGTTGACGTAACGGTTGCTGCAATCCGTGGGGGGAGAGAAGTCGGGGTGGGGCGCAGGGCATTGGCCTGCGTATTGCTGGTGCTGGATTGGATCATCGCATCAAGTGCAAAGCCCATCAGCACGCCTTCGATATCGGCTGCGACAAGTACGTCGGCATGATGGGCAAGCGTACCGGCGACGCCCCACTGGAAGCCACGTCCCGTTGGTAACGCATGGGTAGCGAGCAGGCGCCCATCGCGGCGATCAAGTACACCTATGCCCGCGGCGTGATCAATAAAATAGGGATGGCCAGCGGCCATGCCGACCAGCAGCTGGTCACCCAGCGCCAGCGGTGTGCCCCAGCTCCAGCCACCGACGTCGGTGCGCCACAGCACGCGCCCGCTGACGATGTCGATGGCGCTCACCTTGCGCAGGTCGGATGAGCCGATATAGAGCGTGTTGCCCTCGAAGGAAGGTTCGGATTCGATCCACGAGGTCCAGAACTGGGTAAGCCACAGCGCGTTGCCGGTGTTGGCATCGATTGCATGCAGCACGCCGCTGCGGTCATTGCAGAACACGCGGCCGCGATGCACCACCGGTGCTGCGCCTGGACGTGCTGCCAGACGGTACTGCCATAACGGAGTGCCGGTGCGCGCATTGAGTGCCTGCACCACGCCTGCTTCGGTGACTGCGAACAGTTGGGTGCCGTCGCTGGCCAGGCCATGCTGGATGCGACCAGCAAGCTGTCGCTTCCAACGGCTGGCGCCGGTGTGCATGTCCAGCGCTTGCACACTGCCGTCGTTGCCGCCGATATAGATCTGGCCGTTGCCGAGCATAGGGCGTGGGCCCTGCCATTCCCAGGCCGCCGATTGCGGTTGTGGAGGCTCTCGGCTGCTGCGCGCGTCCTGGATCGAGGAGCGCCATTGCTCGCGGCCGGTCTTGCGGTCAAGCCGATGCAGGTAGCCACCATCGCTGTTGATGAAGACCGCATCGTCGGTGACCAGTGCGGTTGCATAGACCGGGTAACCCAATGCGCTGCCCCAGCGCAGGCTGCCATCGGCAAGATCGACGGCAAACAGGGTGCCTGCGGTGGTGCCGATATAGGCAACGCCATCGGCGACAACCGGCGATGCAAAAATCTGGCCGCCAAGGTGGGCTTTCCAGCGCGGGCCGG
Source organism: Stenotrophomonas sp. STEN035 (assembly GCF_056759935.1). Taxonomy (NCBI): domain Bacteria; kingdom Pseudomonadati; phylum Pseudomonadota; class Gammaproteobacteria; order Lysobacterales; family Lysobacteraceae; genus Stenotrophomonas; species Stenotrophomonas sp. STEN035. Next base: position 10,930 of record NZ_JBRRDY010000032.1, on the reverse strand, counting down.
GCAAGGCCTGCGGTGATGTGCTGGCTGCGTTTTCGGTGGGTAGCGAGGCGGGTTCGCCACGTCGCAGGCGCAGGCGTTCGCCGCTGCCCAACAGGGTGCCCGTCAGTTCTTTGTCCTGCATCCGCAGCGCCATGTGCAGGGGGCGATGGATCAGGGTGTTGCCGTCGTCTAGATCCGCCTTGCCGTGCAGGGGTAGTGAGCGCAAATGGGCAATGGGCAGATCCAGGTGCATGTCATAGCGGCCGTTCGCATCAGCCTGCAGGTTCAGGCCGATGCTGACCTTCTCGCGCGGGCTGCCGATTTCGCCCAGCCAGTAGCCGGAGAGGTCATCAGTGGCATATGCAATGCTTGCCGGCAGCAACAGTATGCAGGCCAGTAGCGCCGCGAGCAGCGCGAGATGGCGTGGAAGGACATTGGTGATTGGCTGTTCCATGCAGTGGTGCCCGGTGCGTGCTGGTTGGCTGTCAGGAACCTGGCGGGAGCACTTGCTGCTCCCGCCAGGTGAGTGGCGTTAAGGCTTAGAAGGCGAAGCGCAGCGACGCCATGTAGCGACGGCCGCTCTTGTAGGCGCCGTTGAGCAACTGCTCGGTGCCGAAGTAGCTGTGGTACTTCTCGTCCAGAAGATTCATGCCTTCAAGGCCGATGCTCAGGTTGTCGGTGACCTTGTAGGCGACGGATGCATCCAGTGAGCGGTACTCCATCGTCCACACATCACGGCCGCCGCTGACGCGGGTGAAGTATTTGTCGCGCCAGTTGTAGGTGATGCGGGCGTTCCACGTGTCGTTCTCGAAGAACGGGCTCAGGTTGTACTGGTTCTTCGAGTTGAACGGCAGTGGTCGGCCGTTGGTGGCCTCGCCGTCGGAGTAGGTGTAGTTGGCGATGATGCCAAAGCCGGCACCGAGGTTCTGCTGCCAAGCCAATGAATAGCCCTTGATTTTTGCATCGCCTGCATTCTGCGGGCGATCGACAAGGAACTGTGCATCACGCAGCTGGTTGATGTTGTAGTGGGTCTCTTCCTTGGCGATGCGCAACACGTAGTCACTCACGTCGCGGTAGAAAATGGAGGCGGCCAGGATTGCATCCGGCGAGAAGTACCATTCGCCCGAGAAGTCGAGATTGGTGGAACGGTATGGCTTCAGGTTCGGATTGCCGCCGCCACCAGTCAGTGCCTGGTCGGAGAGGAACAGGTAGCTGGAAACGTCTGCATAGTTTGGACGCGCCATGGTCTTGGCTGCAGAGAAGCGCAGCACCAGGTCATCGCTGGCGTCATAGACCAGATTCAGGTTTGGCAGGACATTGCTGTACTTGCTGCTGCGGGTGACATAGTCATAAGAGGCCTCCGCCTGGGCCTGGGTCATTGTCGCCGTGGTACAGCTGGGGCGACCGGTGTTGCAAGCGTAGGCGCTTGAGTCCACGGCGGTGCGAACGTAGCGCAAGCCGATGTTGCCACGCAGGCGGTCGAAGCTGAAATCCGCCTGCAGGTATGCAGCCTTGATGTCTTCCTCGATGGTCCAGGTATTACGGACGAATTCGGAGTTGCCTTGCGTGGTGGGTACTGGGGGGTTCTGCCAGGGAGCCAGCCAGTCGTTGCTGGCGATATAGTCGGCAAGTGCCCAGCCATCGATGGTGAAGCGATTGCCCATGTCGCCAAAGCCGCTGAAGCCGTCCAGATAATTGCTGGGCAGGTCGCGTGGATTGAACATGTCGGTGGTGGCATCGCCCCAGCCCTGCACGGAGGCAAGTACAACGCCACGTTGGATCTGCCCGGTTTCATGCGCGCGTTGTTTGTAGCCGAAACGTAGCTGGTAAACCGGAGAGTCGAGCTTGAGGCCGAAATCCACCTGGCCGTAGGTTTCCTTGTCCAGAGTTGGCTTGTCGACCAGGTTACCGCCCCAGCCGGTGTTCCAGGTGGCTTGGCTGCTCGGATCCGCACCGTAGCCGCCATCCATCCGGAACAGCGTCGGATCGGTGAACGGGTTGCGTCCGCTGATGTTCAGCGTGCCCGGCGTGCCGGGGCCGTTGGCGATCGACCAGCTGTAGTCGGCGGGTGCAAGGAAGCTGCCATAGACCTGCTTGGGACCGCCTTGCGCCTTGGTGTGGCCAAGCTGGCCCGAGGCGAACCAGCGCTCGTCTGTCCAATCCACCTTGACATCGTAGGTCTCCGACTCGACCTTGGCGCGTCGGTTCTGCAGGTCGAACACCATGCGGCCGCCCTTGTGGGTGGCGCCGGTGATCAAGCCGTCCTTGATGGTGATGTCGGTCAGTGAGCCCAGACTGCCATAGGTATTGCCTTGCCAGGCAAACATCGACTGCGCCATATGATCGAAGTTGGCATCGATCTTCAGAGCGGTTGCCTCGATGTTGAGTTGTTCCATCGGCTTGAACTGCAGCGATGCGGAATACGTATTGCGCTTGCGCTTCTGCTCGAAGAAGTGTGCGCTCATCGAGCTTGGGCCCACCGCGTTGGGATTGGCATTCAACGCATCGGCGCATGCGCCCTTGCAGTTGCCAGTGGCGATGGAGCCTGCGGCGCCGTCCAGGCCGTCGCGGTAGTGCTTGGCCAGGACGGTGCCATAGGACTCGATGCCATCGCGGCGGATGCTCTCGTTGCTCGACTGGGCCGAGAGGATGAAGCCAAAGTTGTCTGCGGCGTTTTTCCAGCCAAACGCGGCCGACGCGCTGGGGTCGGTTTTTTCCACGCGATCATTGCGCGCATAGCTGACGCGGCCGGTGATGCTGATCTGCTCTGGCATGTCCAGCGGTTTGCGCGTGGCGATGTTGACCGTGCCGCCAATGGAGCCTTCGTCCATGCGCGCTTCCGGCGATTTGAACACTTCCACCTTGCCGACCAGCTCCGGTGCCAGCAGTGAGTAGTTGAAAGTGCGGGAGGGGAAGTCGGACATGTTCCAGTCGCCAGAGGCGATGGATTGGCCGTTGAGCAGGGTGCGGTTCAAGGCCGGGTCAACGCCGAGGATGCTGACGCGCTCACCCTGGCCATAGGCACGGTCGATGGTGACACCGGGAATGATGGTCATGGCTTCGGCGACGTTGGTCGCCGGGAACTTGCCCACGTCCTCGGCGGTGATGACATCGACAATGGCATCGGCATTGCGCTTGGTTTCCAGCGACTGCTGCAGGCTGGCGCGGATGCCGGTGACGACCACGCGATCAAGCTCGGTTGCATCCTTCGGTGCTTCCTGGGCGGCGGTGGAGAAGCTGATTGCCAGACAGCTGACGATGGCGGCAGTTAACGGTGACTTGCGGTGTTTCAAAGGTCTCTCTCCCTTTGCTGATGGATGGCCGGCAAATGCTGCTGGCCAGTGAATCCCGCATCCCTTCGGGCCTGCGGAGAAACATCGCGGCTGCCGTATCGGCCGGCCACGTCGAACGCGGTGTCAGTCCAGAAACAGGCCGGTTGCAGCAAAAGCAGAGAGCGCTCGAAGACGGGCGCTGTTGGAAGTGGATCGGATGTACTGCCGGCCTTGCTTGTCCACGTCATGTCTCGATGGGTGGGTGGGGCGGGTGACTACCGTCGTTCAGCTCGTGGTGGAGTTTGCGTGCATTGCGTTTGAATTTGCAAAAATAATTTTCACGAAAAACGTATGCTTTGAAAACTTAGTTTCAATCAAATAGTGCTTAATTTAAGTGCTAAATTGAATGAAAGGGAATATTCATTCATTCCGATTGCAACTTTTTTGTGCGAATTAAGTCTTGAATTGAAAATTATGTTTATCTTCAATTCATTGGTAATACAAATTCTGTTTATTGGCTCCCCGGGCTGCTCCGGCGTATCGGCTGGCCATCCGGGCGTTCAAGGGTGGAGCTCGGTGCCGTGCGCGTGCGTTGGCGCGGTGGCGTTTGCAAAGCGCGTTGAGTGGAGTGAGTGATGTCGGGTTGCGTATCGCGGGCAAAAAAAAGCGGGCCTGGAAATCCCAAGCCCGCTGGAGAAAAAGACAACAGAACCAATGAAGCGGGAGTGGCTACGCTTTAGAAGGCGAAGCGCAGCGTGGCCATGTAGCGGCGGCCGGTGCGGTACAGGCCGCGGATGACCTTCTCGGTGTTGGCCACGCCCGGAACTTCGGCGTAGGAGCGGTATTCGCTGTCGAGCAGATTCATGCCGTCCAGACCGAGGGTCAGGTTGTCGGTCAGCTTGACGTTGATGTTGGCATCCAGCGAGTCGTAGTCATCGGTGACCAGGAAGTTGCCGCGGTCGGCCTGCGTGTAGTACTTCGAACGCCACGAGTAGGTGACACGTGCACTCCAGCGCTCGCTCTCGTAGAACGGGCTGAAGTTGACCTGGTTCTTGGAGTTGAACGGCAGGCGGTTGCCAGCATCAGCCTTGGCATCGGCGTAGGTGTAATTGGCCAGTACGCCCAGGCCATTGTCAAAGCTGGTCTGGAAGGCTGCGGAGAAGCCCTGGATCTTTGCGCCACCGGCATTGTTCGGACGCGAGATGTCGTACTCGGTGTCCTTCTTCTGCGACTGGTTGTAATGGGTTTCCTTCTGCGTGGTGACCAGAATGTAGTTGTCTACCTTCTTGTAGAACGCAGTACCGGCCAGGATGGAGTTCGGTGCGAAGTACCACTCGGCCGAGAAGTCCAGGTTGGTGGACTCGTATGGATCCAGGTTCGGATTGCCGCCGCCGCCGGTCAGAGTCTGGTCGCCGATCCACAGGTAGCTGGACATATCGCCGTAGTTCGGGCGGGCGATGACCTTTGCAGCGGAGCCGCGCAGCACCACGCTGTCGGTCAGGTCGTATACGACGTTGAGGTTCGGAAGGACGTTGTTGTACTTCTTCTTGACCGTGTTCAGTACATAGCCGTCGACCGGGCACGGGCTCTTGAGTGCGGAGCAGGTATAGCCAGTGCTTTCCGATTCGGTCTGTACCAGGCGTACACCGGCGTTACCGCGCAGACGGTCGTAGCTGAAATCAGCCTGGATGTACGCTGCGTTGATGTCTTCCTTCACCGACCAGGTGTTGGAGGCATAGGACGGGTCGCTGAAGGTGCTCGGCGTCGGCATGCTCTGCCACGGTGCCAGCCACTTGCCGCTGTTGATGTAGTCGGCCAGTGCCCAGCCGTCGATCATGAAGCGGTTGCTCAGATCACCAACGTTGCCGAAGCCGCTGAGGTAGCTGTCCGGCACATCCTTGGGGCTGAACTGATCAGCGGTCAGGTCGCCATAGCCCTTGATCGACGCCAGCGACACGCCAGCCATCGACTGCGCGGTTTCGTGTTCGCGACGCTTCACGCCGAAACGGATCTGGTAGACCGGCGAATCCAGGGTGATGCCGCCGTCGGCCTGGATGTACTTCTCTTCATCCCTGGTCGGCTTGGTGACGATGTTGCCGCCCCAGCCTGCGCCCCAGTTGGTGGCGCTCGGCGGATTGGTGTGCCAGCCGCCCGCAGGGCTGCCGCCGTCAAAACGGTAAGCGGACGGATCGGTGAAGGGGCTACCCGGTTGGCCGGGCTTCATGTGGTTGGCGACGTCGGAGATCGGGTCGGTCTGGTAGCCGTGGAAGTTCAGGGACGGGGTCTTGCCGCTCAGGTCGTAGCTGTAGTTCGCCTTGTTGAGGAACTCGCCGAACACCTGCTTGCCGGTGCCGCCAGTGGCCTTGGACGTGCCGGCGTGGGCCGATGCGAACCAACGCTCGTCCTTCCAGGTGAATTTCAGGTCGTAGGAGTCAGTGTCCACGGTGGCCTGGCGGTTCAGCAGGTCATACACGGTCAGTGCGTTGCGGAACGAGGCCTTGGTCATCACGCCGCCATCGACGGTGACGTCGGTGAGGCTGCCCAGCGAATTCCATGGATTGCCATTGAAGGCAAACATGGAGTGGGTCATGTTGTCGTACTTGGCCTTGACGTTGAGTGCGTTGAACTCGATGTCCAGCTTGTCGGTTGGTTTGAACTGCAGGGCGACGGACAGGGTGTCGCGCTTGCGCTCCTGTTCGAAGTAATGCGCGCTGATCGCGTTCGGGGCCACCGCGTTCGGGTTCGCCAGCAGGGTCTGCGCGCAGCTGCCCACGCAGCTCGGCGGCATGACGGTAGCTGGATCGGTCGACCAGTCGGTGGTGGTGGTGGTGATCGAGTTCGGCGAGCCGCCCTTGCCGTTGATGTAGTCCTTGCCGCTGACCGTGCCGTAGGACTCGATGCCGTCGCGACGGATGTTCTCGATCGAGCGCTGTGCGGACACGATCACGCCGAAGTTGTCGGCCTGGTTCTTCCAGCCGAACATCGCCGACACCGACGGATCGCCGGCTTCGACGCGGTCGTTGTACAGATAGCCAACCGCGCCGGAGATGGTGGTGCCACTCAGGTCCAGCGGCTTGCGGGTGGAGACGTTGACGGTGCCGCCGATCGAGCCTTCTTCAAGCCATGCTTCCGGCGACTTGTAGACTTCGACCTTGCTGACCAGCTGCGGTGCCAGCAGCGAGTAGTTGAAGGTACGGCCCGGTTGGTCCGAGATGAACCAGTCGGCCGACGCGATGGTCTGGCCGTTGAGCAGGGTGCGGTTCAAGGCCGGGTCGGTGCCCAGGATCGAGACTTTTTCGCCTTGGCCGAAGGCCTTGTCGATGGTCACGCCGGGGATGATGGTGATGGCTTCGGCAACGTTGGTGGCCGGGAACTTGCCCACGTCTTCGGCGGTGACCACGTCGACGATGGCATCGGAATCACGCTTGGCATCCAGCGCCTGCTTCAAGCTGGCGCGGATGCCGGTGACGACAACGGTGTCCAGTTCGGTGGCTTGCTTGCCGGCGTCCTGCGCGTGCGCGGAAAAGCTCAGGCAGGTGACGATGGCGGCGGATAGTACGGACTTGCGATATCTCATGATGTCTCTCCTCATCATTGATGGATGCCGGCGAACTGGCCGGAACTTGTGTCACTGGAAGCTGGGCATGAGCGGGCTGCTGCATGCGCCGGGTCTACTGCGGAGTGCGGTGCGCTGGAATTGATTTCCCTGCGTCCCAGGTACCAACTGGCGGCGCCGATGACGCCCAGTTGCCCGTGCTCTACCAACTTCACGGGGATGCGTTGCAGTGCCTCGCGCATTGGTCCCTTGTTGAGGAAGCGTTCGGCGAAGCTGCTGTTGATGAGGAACTGGCTGATCTTCGGCAGGATGCCGCCAGCCAGATAGATGCCACCTTGGGCGCCATACAGCAGCGCCATATCGCCGGTGGTCGAGCCGAGAATCGCGCAGAACAGCTGTAGCGCCTGCTCTGCAACCGGGTCGCTGCCGTCGCAGGCGTTGGCGCTGATTGCATCGGGCGTGGCGTGCACGGGCGTGATGTCGCGCACGGCGCACAACGCGTTGTACAGATTGAGCAGGCCAGGGCCAGACAGGGCATGTTCGATGGCGACATGGCTGCGCCCGCGCAGCATGTGCTGCAGCACGGCGACTTCCAGCGGGGTGCTGGCGCTCAAGGAGGCCTGTCCGGCCTCGGTGGCCAGTACCATCGAGCGGCTGCCATTGGGAATCCACAGCGCCGCGCCCAGGCCGGTGCCGGGGCCGACGATCAATACAGGACCGTCGCCGCTGGCTGGGCCGCTGAGTTGCAGTGCATCGCTGTCCTTGATGTGGGCGGCGGCATGGGCAACAGCTTCGAAATCATTGACCAGGTGCACGGCGGCGAAGCCGAGGTCATCGCGGATGCGGTTGCACGACAGCGGCCACGGCAGGTTGGCTGAGATCACCGTGCCATCGGGCAGGGCATAGCCAGCGCTGGCGATGGCGCACTCGCGCACGGTGGCGCGGTCGACCGGGAACTCGGCAAGGATCGTGCTCAGGTCCGGGTAGTCGGCACAGCGGTACTGGTGATAGCCGAGCACCTGCATGGGTGCGCTGGCGCTGCTGCCCGGCTGAACCAGGCCTACGCGGACATGGGTGCCGCCCACATCGGCGGCCAGCAATGGCGCGGCAGATGCAGGAGTGGTCAGCTTGGTTGTTGGATTCAGGCTGGCTACCACGCACGTCCCCTGGAAGTTGGCGCGACACCTGTGATGGCGTTGCGGCATGCGGAGTGTCATGGCTTCGTGACAACGATGTCAAGGCGCACTGCAAAAAATTTTCACTCTTCACGTGCTGTGGGTTGTGCTTATATATCAATGATTTTAGTGATTATTTTCATTTCACATGAAATCCATAGAAGCTTTTTAACTGAGTTTTTCAAAGTGGCTGAAGTCCTGTGAAATTTTTTGGCAGGCCAAGAGAGCTTGTGGGAGCGGCGTATGCCGTGAAGCAGGCAGCAACGAAATTGGGAACTTTCAGGCACCACGGAAGGCGGTGGGCATCGGTGAGTCGATGTACAGGGTTGTTGCCGACGATCGGATCAGTGGCTTCGCGGCTTACGCCGCTCCCACAACGCTCCCCGAACTCGTGAATGTCCAACGGTCTGGCGGCAAATGGCAGAAGGCCACCGCATGCGGTGGCCTTCTGCTTGCATCAAGCCGCTGTGTGGATTACTTGGCCGGTTCGAGCTTGATCCAGTCCAGCGTCCACATGTTGGGGCGGGTGTCGCCGGTGAAGCGTACGCACAGGTCGCCGCGTGTTGCCGGCGCGGTGATGCTGGTGTCCAGCTCAAGGAAGCCATCGGCATTCGGCTCGGCCGGCAGCGGCACCGAGGCAAGCGGCTTGCCTTCGCAGTTGGCCAGGATTTCCATTTCGCCGTGCGCAGTACGTGCCGGTGCGAACTTGCGCGACGGTTCGTCGTGGGCCAGCTGGAAGTTGTACGGAATACGGCCGGCGCGCACCTTGATGCGGCTGACGTCCGACAGATCAACATCGCTCCACAACCAGCACGGGTTGAAGATGTTGACGTTGAACACCTCGCGCTTGCCCTCGGCCGGGCCATCGTCTTCCAACCGCAGCAGCAGCTTGCCGCCATTCGGGCACAGGCCGAGTTGGCTGTCCTCGCGGACCAGCAACGAGGCGGCATCCAGCTTGAAAGTGCTGGCAGCAGCCAGCGGCTTGCCGTCGAAGAACGCAGCGGTCTGCACCTGTACCGGCACCTTCAACTGCAGCGGCTGTGCGTACAGCGGCGAGCTGGCGCTGACCGCGCTGCCATCCAGCGTGTAATGCACCGGGTAGCCCAGCGGGTTGTTGAGGCTTACCTGCACCGCGCCGGTGCGGTGTTCGCCCTTGTCCTGCATGTCGACCTGGAACGGCGTCTTCGCATAGGCGATGTTCATCGCCTGGTAGCGCTGCAGCTGCTGCGGTAGGCGCTGCAGGAAGTTGCCGAAGTTGCGCTTGTCCTGCGGGCTCCAGCCGGTTTCGGCGACGGCGGCCAGACGCGGGAACAGGTTGTGCTCCAGGTTCTGGTCGTTGCGGGTGTGTTCGTTGAACATATTGGCCTGCAGGCCAAGGATGTGCGCGCGCTTGTCCGCTGCCAGCTCGGCCGGTACCGGTTCGAACTCGTAGGCCTTCTGCAGGGTGATGGTGGTCGGGCGGCCCGGCGGCTCGTTCGGCGACTCGGTCTGCAGGTAGTCCATGTACATGTGGGTGACCGGCGACATCACCACGTCGTGGCCTTCGCTGGCGGCCTTGAGCCCGCCTTCGGTGCCGCGCCAGGACATCACGGTCGCTTCCGGCGGCAGGCCGCCTTCAAGGATCTCGTCCCAGCCGATCAGGCGGCGGTCGTGCTGCTCAAGGAACTTTTCCAGGCGCTTGATGATATGGCTCTGCATTTCCATTTCATCCTTGGCGCCGAGCTCGCGCATGCGTTCCTGCACGCGCTTGGAAGCGATCCACTGGTCCTTGACCGCTTCGTCGCCACCGACGTGCACGTACTTGGACGGGAACATTTCAATCACTTCTTCCAGCACATTCTCCAGGAACTGGAAGGTGCTTTCCTCGGTGTTGAACAGATTCTGGAAAACGCCCCACTGGTTGTCGATGACCAGCTTCTGATCGGTGGTGCCCAGTTCCGGGTAGGCGACGATGGCAGCGGTGGCATGGCCGGGCACGTCGATTTCCGGGATCACCTGGATATGGCGCTCACCCGCATAAGCGATGATTTCGCGGATCTGTTCCTGCGTGTAGTAGCCGCAGTACTGGCGCGGTTCACCGGTGGCGGCATTGATGCCGGCATCCCCCAGCGGCACGCGGCAGCTGCCGATTTCGGTCAGCTTCGGATAGCGCTTGATCTCCATGCGCCAGCCTTGGTCATCGGTGAGGTGCCAGTGGAAGGTGTTGAGTTTGTGCTGCGCCATCGCGTCGAGCAGCTTCTTGATCTCGTCCATGCTCTGGAAGTGGCGTGCCGAATCGAGCATGAAGCCGCGCCATGGGAAGCGTGGGGTGTCATTGATGGTGGCAGCAGCAACGTGACCGGGCGTGTTGCCGGTCAGCAGCTGCGCGGCAGTGACCGCGCCGTAGAACAGGCCAACATCATCACCTGCGCTGATGTCGATGCCGGTGTTGGAAACCTTCAGTGCATAGCCTTCGGCGGTGTTGAGCGCCGAAGGATCGAGGCGGAAGCGGATCTGCGCCTTGCTGGCGTTGTCGGCCACGGCGAGGGTCGGGCCGCCGTTCTGCTTGAGCAGGGTAACGAATTGGGCGGCGGCGCGGCGCGCTGCCTCGTCGTTGCCGCCGACGCGGGCGGAACTCTGCAGCACGAAGTCCTTGCCGCCGTCAGCCTGATAGCTGGCGGGCAGGGGGACAAGCGAAGGGGCGGAGGTGGTGTCGGCGGCCTGTACCTGCAGGGCGGACATGCCCAGCAATACGCAGCTGCTGAGCCACGGCGCGCGGCTGCGCTTGTGGAAGGACTTCGTCATGGGCGGAGCTCCTGTTTGTGCTTGGGCGGCAGTGTGTAGTGCCGCATCGATCTTGTGTAGTGGGGGGGCGGCCGCCGCCGGGGGGGCGGGGGGGGTTGGGGGGGGGGGGGAGGCCCGGGGCCGGCAGGGGCGGGGGGGCGAGGCGGGCGGGGGGGCGCCGGGCC